>JASJEK010000068.1 GCA_030064915.1 Xenococcaceae cyanobacterium MO_234.B1 | reverse complement strand
TGTTCTAAAATGTATCTTACTGCCACATTAGCAATACTAACTTGATGTTTTGTGGCTATTTCTTTGAGGGTAGTTAGCATTTCTTGGAATAATTCCCAACCACCCCAAGCATTAATCATATTTTTGTATTTCTTAAGACTAGCGGTATTGAGTTGAAAACTATTAGGCTCTCTGGTGTTTAAATATTTCTCACTAATTAAACCACCGCCAAGAGTCCCGTAACAAAGTAGTTTAATATTATTTTGCTGACAATAATCTATCATAGCGGTTTGAGGACGGCGATCGATGAAAGAAAACTGTACTTGATTGGAAACTATTTTAATTCCAGCTTCTGTAATTATCTTGAGATGTTCGGTATCAAAATTAGTTAAAGCTAGATGTTTAATTTTTCCTTCCTGTTGTAATTCTGCCATGTATTGCAGCGCATCAAGATAATTTTTGTCTTCATATTCCCACCAATGAAATTGCATCAAGTCGAGACATTCTACATCCATCCTCTTGAGAGAGATATCAATATTTTTTTCTACTATCTCTTTCGTCATTCTAGTGGGGCGAGGGACCCACTTAGTAAAAGCTTGAATATTATTTAAAGCTGACTCTCCTCGCTTATCTTTTAGCTGTCTGCGAAACTCTCCAATTAAGTCTTCTGCTGGACCATAATGATCTGCTAAATCCCAAGTAGTGTATCCTGCATCCATATAGTCAAACATATTTTGGATAGCTTGTTTGGGATTGATGCGTCCATGATAACCAGACATTTGCCACATTCCATTCAAGACGCGACAAATATTCATATCTTGGGTAAATTGTAAACGGCTACTAGCTGGCAATTTCATGAGGGAGAACAGACAAATTAAGAATCAGTATTTTAGTTTGCCATGTTTAGGAGTTAATTGCTACCTAGTACAATCATTGCTTTATTTTGGCACCTGTTATAAACGTAATGATTCAAGTAACCCCAGGAGAACAGTAGAATGGGAAACCCAAAATTAATTATTGGCAATAAAAATTACTCATCGTGGTCACTGCGAGCTTGGTTAATATTAACTAAACTCGGTATTGAGTTTGAAGAAGTACCTGTACTGCTTTTTTCTGAAGGATATAAAGAAGAATTATTGCGCTGTTCACCAGCAGGCAAAGTCCCAATTTACATTGAAGATGAATTAGTTGTTTGGGATACACTTGCCATTGCAGAGTATCTAGCAGAAAAATATCCTACACTGTGGCCAAGTAATGTCAAGCAACGGGCTCAAGCACGGTCAATATCAGCAGAAATGCACTCTGGCTTTTTTGCCTTAAGAGGAGCAATGCCAATGAATTGTCGAGCAACAGAGCGAGAAGTTATGCTTACGGCGGAATTGCGTGATGATATCCAACGAATTCAAGATATTTGGACTAAATACAGAAATGAAAATGCTGAAGCAGGTTCTTGGCTTTTTGGCTCTTTTAGTATTGCGGATGCCATGTTTGCACCAGTAGTGTTCCGATTCAATACCTACGGTGTCTCATGTGATTCGGTAGCTGGTGAATATATGAATATGATTTTAAATGACTCTGATGTGAAGCGGTGGTATGAAGCTGCCAAGAATGAAATAGCAGTAATTGAGGAAGACGAGGTAGGAATTGTTTAGGCAATACTTTTTTGTAGGGACTACCAGAAGTCGGGTTACTCTCTCTCATCTTTGGGATAGGGATCCCACGACTACACCGCTTTGCGGTTAGTCGCTGATGACTTCATTTTACCTAACCTTAATGAAAGTATTGTATGTATTACAGAGTATAGTAAAAGCTCTATAGAATGTAATATAGAATACAAATTACCAAAATGAACAGTAGTTATGGGACAAAAATTCAACCTCGTTCTGCTAAAGAAAGAAGTTTAGATATTAGTTTTTATTGGGCAGCAAAAATATTTGCTATAGCGATCGCAGGTACATTAATATGGATTACAATTCAGGTAACTCTACAAGGCCTTCCTGCTATAACAGAGTTTGGTCTGGGTTTTTTGACTACCAGTAGTTGGAATCCTGTAAGGAGTGAATATGGGGTTTTACCAGCTATCTATGGAACTTTAGTTAGTTCATTGATTGCCTTGTTAATATCTGTACCTATAGGCTTGGGAGTAGCAATTTTTCTCAGCGAAGACTATTTACCCCCTGCAATACAAAGAATCATTGTTTTCTTAGTTGAGTTATTAGCAGCCGTACCTAGTGTAGTCTATGGACTGTGGGGAATTTTTGTTTTAATTCCCTTCCTCAAAGAAATTACCCCTCTCAGGGGTCCAGGGATGCTACCAGCAGCCTTAATTCTTTCAGTAATGATTTTGCCTACTATTGCTGCTATTTCCCGTGATGCCATTATTAATGTCCCTAGTGGTTTAAGACAGGCTGCTGTGGGTTTGGGGGCAACTCGCTGGGAAGCAATCCTCCAAATCGTTTTACCTGCTGCTTCTTCAGGAATCATCGGCGGTATTATGTTGGCATTAGGTAGAGCCATAGGGGAAACCATGGCTGTAACCATGTTGATTGGGAACGCTAATAAAGTTGACTTTTCTGTATTTGCCCCATCTAATACTATTGCATCCTTACTTGCCAATCAATTTGCCGAAGCCAGTGGCTTACAAGTAGCAGCCCTGATGTATGCTGCGTTAATTCTTTTTGTGATCACTTTAGCGGTTAACGTTTTAGCACAGCTATTAGTAACCAGAATTCAAAAAATTTAAATTGTAGTAGGGGCGAACCACCGTTCGCCCTTACATTAATCAACGGTGGTTTCCCCTTACAGTAGTTAGTAGCAAACAGCAATCAATCATGACATCAGAATTATTCCCTAATCAGCCTAGTATAGACTTCAATCCTGCTAGTTTAAAAAAGAATCTCTCTTCTGCTCGCACTATATTCGGTTTATTTATGTCAGGGGTAGCAGGATTATTTACCCTTCTGGCAATTGTGCCTTTATTTATCATTCTGGGTTATCTCCTCAGTAAAGGAATTAGCTCCCTTAGATGGCAAGTCTTTACCGAATTACCTCCACCACCTCTAGTAGAAGGGGGTGGTTTTGGCAATGCCATCCTGGGAACAGTAATCATGGTGGGTATTGGAGGTTTAATTAGTGTGCCTATTGGGGTGATGGCTGCAATTTACTTATCAGAATTTAGTCAAGGAAAATTAGCCGATTGGATTCGTTTTGCTACTAATGTTCTCAGTGGTGTTCCCTCGATTATTATTGGAGTATTTGCCTACAGTGCTATTGTCCTAACAACTAGAACTTACTCCGCTTGGGCTGGAGGTTTTGCCCTAGCAATTTTAATGCTGCCGATTATTGTTCGTACTACTGACGAAGCTCTTAAACTGGTTCCTCAAGAAGTACGCCAAGCTTCTATTGGTATCGGTGCCAACAACTATCAAACTGTATTGCAAGTAGTCTTACCTGCTGCGATGCCTGCCATTATTACAGGTGTTACCCTAGCGGTGGCTCGTGCTGCTGGAGAAACTGCACCTTTACTGTTTACTGCCTTATTTACTCAATATTGGCCCAGTTGGGGAAATAATTTAGTTGAGCCTACAGCGTCTTTAGCCGTATTGGTTTATAATTTTGCGATCGTTCCTTTCCAAAATCAGCAAGAATTAGCCTGGGCTGCTGCTTTTATTTTAGTAGTATTAGTGTTATTAACCAGTATTATTTCTCGCATCGCAACCTCACAGCGTACTTATTAAAGAGCGAGGGCAATCAACTTAAAGGGGGACAGGAAGGAAATTTGTGATTGGTGATTAGGAAAAGTTTTAACCAGTCTCCAGTCCCTCAACTAAATGTCTGAGCTTAACCATTGGTGACAACAGAGGTAGATGTAGATGTAGTTAGATTGGTCTGAGTGTCGAGGGGTTGCAAACTGTATCCTAGCACTGGGATGCCCTGACAGAAAAATCCGCGCTGGGGAAGCATCTCAAACGCCGGCTTGCGCTGCTGTTGCCATTCGGACTCAGTGACCAGGAAAAATCCTTTTTTACTTTGAACTAATTGGACAGGGGTTGACCGAGAACGGGAGACTAGTAAGTGAGTTGGTTTAAACATAGTAGCAACTTTAAGTTTCTTGACATTAACTATTGATTAATGTAAACATTTCTCAGAAATTTAAGAAATGAGGAAACCCGTAACCACCCCAGGAAAATGCCTCAATCACCTCCCAGTCAAGGGAAAGTATTAATACTTATACGGTTATTCCCCCTCCCCAGTCAGCGTCAGGAGCGATAAAGTTTTAATCATAAACTTTACAAAAAGTTACATAAAATCAAAGACCATGATGAGTCTGATCTCTCTACTGGTTTATATCTGGGCTTTGCTGGTGATTCTAAACCGACTCAGCAGTCAACATAAATCTAGCTAAGACCTTCAAATAGTCTTAAATTAGCCCAATTAGCCCCCTGAAAAAAGAATGTTATGATTGAGAGTTTTACCGAATTCAGATAGAAAAAACTCTGAAATCAAAAAGGAGCTTGGTTGCTAATCTACGTCCAAAAATTAACTTGTCAAATTTAACTCTAACTACCTATGCATCGCTTTCAAGTATCTCAAACTCTCAAGATGGCAGTGCCCAATGAAGTAATCCCCATTGAGCATTACCTGCGCCAACCTCAACGGCTAGTTCAAGCTATTACTGACCCCAGTCGCATTCAGCAACTGACTCTGTCCCACTTTCGCTTGCAGCTTAAGCCTCTGCAATTCATGATGCTCAGCATCCAGCCCATCGTGGATTTAAAGGTTTGGACGCAAGCCGAGGGAGTACTTAATCTGCGATCGCTTGATTGCCAGATTCGCGGCGCAGAATTTCTGTCACAGTCTTTTAGCCTAGAACTGACTGGCACCCTCTCCCCCCATCGCCGAGATACCACTACGGAGTTACGAGGAAGGGCTGATTTAAAGGTACAAGTTGAAGTTCCTTCTCCTCTCAAGCTTCTTCCCGAGCCAGTTCTGGAAAGATCTGGCAGAACGTTCCTCAATGGCATCTTGTTGACCATCAAATATCGTTTAGAACGCCAACTGGTGCAGGATTATCGCCGTTGGGTTAAGGCGAACCAAACTGGACTACTATCTCCTCTGGTCATGCCGATGGAGAGTCTGACTAGCTGAGTCAGGAGAAATTAGACTTCCTGTAAAAATAAAAATAAAAAAAATAAAAATAAATGAGTTAGCCATGAAATATTCCGAGCAATTATCTCTAGAACAAGAATTCAATTTAAGAAGATTTGTCGATCAAGTGCAGACTCTTTCCCAAGAGCAAGCACGAGATTTATCGATTGAACTTTATCGACAAATGATGCTCAAAGATAACTTGTACGAAGAGTTATTAAAAGACTATTGGGGTATTAGGTCAATCCCCTTGTCTGTTTAAGAGCTTAATTTCGAGTGCTGTTAGCGCGAAAACTCCTGTCTCAATTAATAAGAAAGAAGTAATGTACCAATTAGTTTCTTATGCACTCGGAACATTTATTGCTTTATTTCCCATTACTAATCCAGTGGGAGCAGTACCCATCTTTTACAGCTTGACAGCTAATGCTAGCAAGCATCAAAGATTGCGACAGGCCAAGAAAGTAGCTCTCAATGCCAGTTGGATCATCGCCTTTTTCTTTCTCACTGGTCAAGCAATCCTCGACTTTTGGGGAATTTCTCTCGGGGTATTGCAAATTGCTGGCGGATTGTTGATAGCTCGCACTGCTTGGACATTTGCCGAAACCCACCAATATCAGACTGTTACCAATAGTCCAGAAGCAGTTCAACAACAAGATATCGCTTTAATTCCAATGGCTGTACCTCTGATCAGTGGTCCAGGAGCTATTGGTCTGGTTATCGGTCTGGCTGCTGAGGAACCCCAATGGTCTAACTATATTGGTGGTTTGCTAGGAATTACCATGCTAGGCATAACACTTTATCTCTGTTTGGCTTGGGGGGAACTACTGGTCAAAATTTTTGGCAAAAGTGGAATCCGTATCATGACTCAAGTTTTAGGCTTTTTCATTTTGGCAATCTCGATTCAACTTTTGACCGATGGCATTTTTGCCGTGCTACAAGAATCAGGTTTGAGCTAACACTCAAAGTCCAAAATCAAGTTAACCAATCAATCAATTTTAATTACCAAAATTTTTAGATATTCTCATGGAACTACATCAGATTAAAACTTATCTCGATAGCCCCGATCCTCAAAATCGCATGAAAGCGATTACTGAATTGAGGCACTATGAAGCTTCTTTAGTTGTACCCCTGCTAAAGCAAAGAATGTATGACCAAGAATTTGTGATTCGTTCCTTTGTGGCTATGGGTTTGGGGTATAAACGAACAGAGGAAGCCTTTGAGCTATTACTTGACGTAATTGAGCATGACAAAGATTATAATGTCAGGGCTGAAGCAGCCAATTCTCTATCTAAATATGGCGAGCGGGCAATTCCCCATCTCGTGAAATTATTCCAACAAGACTCTCATTGGTTGGTACGGCAGAGCATTTTTGCAGCTATTGATCTAACAAAACATCCTGAAATTCTGTTGGAACTATCTATTTTGGGTCTTAAGGGAAAGGATCCAGTTGTTAAACTAACAGCGATCGCTAATTTAGGGCAATTAGCAAAAACACCCCAAGCTTCTTCAGCTTTAGAGCTTCTTCTCTCAGCAGCTAACTCCTCCGAAGGTCTAATTCGCGCCCAAGTAGCAAGAGCCTTGAGACATTTTGAAGAACCAAGGGCGCAAGCTGCTTTGACGAAACTGCGACAAGATTCTGATTATCGAGTTGTTGGTGCAACTTTAGAAGGACTTGTTTAGCAGTAAGCAGTAAACAGTAATCAGTAAGCAGTGATCAATTTAACAGAAACATCTGTCTACAGTTATCCTTTATCTTTCGGGGTATTTGTTAAGAAAGACTGAAGTTTGGGGAAATATATAGACTGTAGTCTAAGCGCATATTTCTCACTCGTGATGTATTCTGCTGCTGATCTTCCAACTCAACCTACTAATAGCAAGTCTGTTCCAGTGGTACAGACTTGGAATTTACGTAAGGTATATCGTACTGGTTTCTGGATGAACCAAAAAATTGAATCTCTCAAAAACTGTTCTTTAACAGTCTATCAAGGAGAAACTTTTGGTTTACTCGGTCCTAACGGTGCAGGTAAAACTACTTTATTAAAAACTTTACTGGGAATTATCCGCCCTACTTCTGGTAAAGCAGTACTATTAGGGCGTCCTATCGGCGATCGCAGTGTGAAGCAAAAAATCGGCTATCTTCCAGAAAATGCTTATCTTTATGACTATCTTACAGCCTGGGAGTTTCTCGCTTTTACGGCTGGGTTGTTTCAAATTCCTCAAGGAAAGCAAAATCGCAGGATTACAGAACTCTTAGATTTAGTAGGGTTAGCTAAATCTACTGCCAAAAAGAAAAAGCTCAAACAGTATTCTAAAGGGATGCTGCAAAGGGTAGGAATGGCACAAGCTTTAATTAACGATCCTGAAGTTGTCTTTCTAGATGAACCCATGTCAGGATTAGACCCTATGGGACGTTATCGGATGCGAGAGATTATTTTATCTTTGAAACAGGCAGGTAAAACTATCTTTTTTAACTCTCACATTTTAGCGGATGTAGAACAAATATGCGATCGCATTGCGGTGTTAGCTTTGGGGGATTTGATTTGTCAAGGCTCTCTTAATGAACTTCTCGGTAATGGCGATGTTTATCAAGTTTTAGTCAAAGGAGGAGATTCTGAAACTCTTGCACCCTGGATTACTAATTTAACTTGGGAAAACAATCGTTGGCATGGTCAACTCCAAAAATCACCAGAAGTATTTTTAGCTCACCTCAATACTATTGATGCTCAATTAATTAGTATGCAACTGGCTCGTCCTTCGTTAGAAGAATTCTTTATGCAGCAATTACGAGAAAGAGGTATCGAGTTCAGTCGTTAAGCTTAACTTTAAGTGACGTACCCGACGCTGAAGCTGCGCGGTACAGGCGCTGGCTTCCCAGTCCTCGTACTTGAGGAGGAGAACTTCCATCGTGGAGCTTCGAGTGTTTCCCACTACGGCATTTTATATAGGCTCTTTCTACAAAGAGTTGGTGGAGGATATCGGTTCATCCACAGGTTGCTGCAAGAGCATTTCGCCCAGATGTATAGTCATTTCAATTAAGTTTGAGACAAAGCATTCTTCCTATGACAAGTCTTTGAAGAAAAAAGTGTTTCATTTTTATTTGAAATGACTATATATTGAGTAAGAAGCTAGCAGGGCGACAATAGTAGCTAGAAAGCAGATAGAACTCGAAAAATTTCAGTGTTTTGGTTTCGTCGAACTCACGGAAATTCAAGTACAGAGGCAGGAAAACTCTACCCCTGATTTTTTTGTGAGTAGAAGAAATACCAAAGTAAATTAAAAATCAAAACCTATACTTTTTGACTTTTGGTGGTGGTGGAAAGGGGACTTCAATTACTTTCTCTTTTGGGATTAAAACATTTGATGGTGTTGTTAAAAGTCCCCTTCCACGGATGACGAGGTTGCCTCACCATATCCAATCACCGCGTTGACTTTTGACTTTACTCAACCAGAATAGAGCAGACTTATGCAAGAGATCTAATGAATATTCTCCTTGAAGCAGATTTTAAGTCACTTCAACAATCTATTCAGCAATGTCTTTTGCTTGTATGACCTGTATCGTTTATTTACTTCTTGCCAATTCACAACATTCCACCAAGCATTGAGGTAATCTCCCCTACGATTCTGGTATTTCAGATAGTAAGCGTGTTCCCAAACATCATTACCCATTACGGGATAGTTACCTTCAAGAAAAGGGCTATCCTGGTTAGGTGTATTCGTAATTTCCAGCTTTCCATCCTGGGTTAAAATCAGCCAGACCCAGCCACTACCAAAGCGGGATTTCCCTGCTTCATTAAACTCTTGCTTAAAGGTTTCAAAGTCGCCAAAAGTATCATTAATTGCCTTTGCGATCTCGCCAGTTGGTTGACCTTTCCCATTGGGGGTCATAATTTCCCAGAACATTGTGTGGTTAGCATGACCTCCACCGTTATTGCGAACAGAAGAACGGATATCTTCTGGAACACTATTGAGATCACCCAAAAGTTCTTCTACAGATTTTCCTTTCAATTCAGGGTGTTTAGCGATCGCTGTATTCAATTTTTTAACATAACCAGCATGATGCTTATCGTGATGGAAGGTCATTGTCTTACTATCAATATAGGCATCAAGAGCATCGTAGGCATAAGGCAAAGGGGGCAATACAAACTCCCCTGTCTGAGTCTGAGCAATGAGGCTAGTCTCAGGAGATAGGAATTTAGTATTCTGTACTACTTTGCTAGTAGGGGTTGTTGCCAGACTACTGACAGGCTTGAAGCTTCCCCATATTAGAGAACTAACCAATACGACTAAGAAAATGAACCTAAAAAAGCGTTTGATATGCATAAATTTAAACTACCTCTAATAATACAAATTTGCTCTATCATCTAAGATTTAGATATGGCAATAAATAAGTAGGTATGCAAATTAAATTACACACAGAACCACCTCACTCAGGAAGCTGGGTGAAATATTGATGTCCTAGATACTTAGGTGCTATTGCACAGGTGCAAAGAAGAAGACTTAACCATAGTTTCATTTTTAAAAAATCTCCTTGAGTAAGAAATATTTACGAAGTCGAAGGAAGCTCCGTCGTTTCACGGCAGAGTCTCTTCGACCTTATCAGCAAAAATACTGACTGTACTATATGAATAGTGTACTTCAATACGACTACTTCAAATATTAAGATGTTATTGATGGTTATGAACAAAAATTGCAGCTTGAGTGCGACCACGCAGTGCCAGGCAAAGCCTGACCGCGCAGCGCCTGCTAGTCTTCGACCCACTTCGTGTACGCAGACCACGCAGTGCCTCGCCGAGGCGAGAGAGGTTCACTCGTTCCTCGTGAGCGCGTAAATTTAATCTTCTTAAGATACTTTTAACGGGATTTTTGACGTTAAGCTCTGTAAGGCAAAGTTATTCAGCAATTTCCCGATTACTATAGCCTTTGACAATGAGTTTTAAGACTTCTTGTTCTCTGGTGGTTAATTCTGCTATTTTTGGAGGAGTCTTAACCGTAGTATTAGTAGTAGTGTTTGCCTTTCCCAAGATTATGAAACTAAACCTAAACGGGAGAATCCAACGTTTTGAGCATAGCGGAAACGTTGGAGTGTCAAAAAAATTGCTGTAAATTTCTAATGATGTTTTTGTTTGTTTTTAGCACAACCAAATCCCAATACTCCCAATGCTAGCAAGCCAAGTAAAGAAGTAGGTTCTGGAGTTGCTGCGACTTCTACTTGTCCCCGAATTGCACCAGTAGGAGTCCCGAGTGAATGAATATTCCAATATAAAGATGTATCACCTTCAGAGACAGCAAGTAATTCATCAACTACTGATTTAAAGTTAGGAAAAGAGTCAGTTGGGACAAATTCATCTTTTGTTTCTTCCAAAAGACCTCTTAGGATAGTTCTTTGAGATGTAATGTTAATCTCAAGATCATCATCTAGATCACTAGTAATACTATAGGGAGAATTAGGATCACTAGGATCATCTTGTCTTAACTCTCTGATGGGGAAGGGTAGTTCCCCATTCTCACCACGGGGCGCGCCAGCATGAAGATGGAATAGAATGATATCGTCTGGTTCTGTGGGAGCAGTTCCGTCTCTAAGAGGAATAAAATTAAGCTCTGGAGTAACAACAACTTCATACTTTAGTGCGGAGTTACCAAGATTATCTTGTAACAGGTCTAGGGTTGCAAAACCAATAGCAGTAGAATCTGATGGATCAACTTCTTGGCTAGCATCTAACGAAGAAGTAAAACGTCTAACCAACTCAAAAGCCTGGGCTGGCTGACTGATCGATATGGCAATAGGTGCTATTGCCATAGTGCAAAGAGGAAGACTTAGCCATCTTTTCATAGTTTAAAAATCTCCTTGAGTAAGAAATATTTACGAAGTCGAAGGAAGCTCCGTCGTTTCACGGAGTCTCTTCGACCGTATCAATGAAAATACTGATTTTGTCAGTAAAAATACTGACTTGTATTATGTAAATAATGTACATTAATACGAGAACTTCAAATATTAAGATGTTATTGATGATTGTAAACAAAAATTGCAGCTTGAGTGCGATCGCGTAAGTTTAATCTTCTTAAGATACTGTTAACGTGATTTTTGACGGTACGCTCTGTAATGCAAAGTTCTTCCGCAATTTCCCGATTACTATAGCCTTTGGCAATGAGTTTTAAGACTTCTTGTTCTCTGGTGGTTAATTCTGCTATTTCTGGAGGAGTCTTAACTGTAGTATTAGTAGCAGCAGGGTTTGCCTTTTCCCACAGCCCAGGCCCCAATTGGGTGTAACCTTTGTAAATAGAACGAATAGCTTGGGCAAGTTCTTCGGAAGGAGTATCTTTGAGCAGATAACCTTTTGCACCACCAGCCATAGCTTGAGCAACATATTCATCATCATCAAAGGTAGTAAGCACTAATACCTTAATCTCAGGAGCTTGTTTTGTTAAGGTGCGAATGGCTGCAACTCCGTCCATAATGGGCATTCTAATATCCATTAATACCACATCAGGCTTTAATTCCAGCGATCGTATTACAGCGACTTTTCCGTTTTCCGCTTCTCCTATCACTTCGATATCAGGCTTAGTTTGCAACAAACTAGCTAAACCCTCTCGTACAATATTCTGATCATCAGCAAGTAAGACTTTAATCATTTTATTAGACATTTTTCACCTGGGAATTATTAGCTCTTAGCTATTAGCTCAAGGACTTTTCCTTCTTCCTCAACATAGCTAGGAATCTGTATTTTCTTACCTTGAGGTTTCAGCTTACGAAAGAATAAGGCTTTGAGCCTCTGTCGAACTCACGTTTTACAAGCAAGATTTTGGCAATCGCTATGTAATTAATTTTGCCTAGGTACTTAATTAGCCCTACTGTTCCTTCAAAAATTAATACTCAAAACGACTTGACATAAGAATTTCGTCCAATCGGTCTTCATAGAAAAACCTTTTCTGCTCAAATGCTGGTTTAAGCTTATTTAACCAAGTTGCTTCAGAGTCATATTTAGCAAAAAAAGGTCGTTTACACCAATCGGGATCGCGTCCTTGAATAAAGGATAGTACAAAAACCTTTTCGCCATAAATTTCTGTAATACCATCAACAATTACTTTACCTGCCAAAGCTGACATCACTGGACCTCTAACAGTTCTAACTAATCCAGATGTATTCTTAATTGCTTCTTGGAAAATCTCCCAAGCTATAACTAGGGGAACTTCAAAGTAGTCTTTAGCTCCAGTGTCTCTTTCTACAAACATATAGTAGGGAATACAGCCTAGTCGTACTTGCTCTTGCCACATCTTAATCCAAACCTCTGAAGAATCATTTATTCGGTTGAGCAGAGGTCCTTGAGTCCGTATTTGCGCTCCAGTTGAGAGAATACGTCGGATTGCTTCTTGAGCAACTGAGGTGCTTAATTCTTTCCAGTGGTTAAAATGAGCCATGATTGCAAGATGTTTTCCTGCTAAAACCACTTTATTGAATAGTCTTAAAACATCCTCGGAATCTCGATCCGTAATATAGCGATAGGGCCAATATGCCATGGATTTAGTACCAATACGAAGAGTTTGAATATGTTCAAACTCTTTACCTAGCAATGGCTCAATGTATAAAGCAAGATGGGATGCCTTCATCACCATTGGATCTCCTCCGGTAATTAGCACATCGGTCACTTCTTTGTGTTGGCGCAGATAATCTTGAAAATATCCCGATTCGTGAGTTGCAAATTTAAAGCTATCCTTCCCCAAAAATTGAGGCCAGCGAAAACAGAATGTACAGTAGGAATGACAAGTCTGACCAGCAGTAGGAAAGACTAGTACTGTCTCAGGATATTTATGTTGAATACCAGGTATTGGTTTTCCATCCAGAGAAGGAACATTGTATTCGACTTGTCCTGACGGGTGGGGATTGAGTTGAGAACGAATAGTTTGAACAACTTCACGTAGCACCTTCGACGGAGAATTATTTTTTAGATGCCAGATAACTTTATCGAGATGTTCGGGGGATAGCATTTCCCTTTGGGGGAATGTTAGTTGAAAGATAGGATCTTCTGGAAGATTCTCCCAATTAATTAGATCCTCGATAACATAGTTATTAACCCGGAAGGGAAGGATTTGAGCAACAGCTTTCATGGCTAAGCGATCGCCAGAAGCAAGTTTTTTTAGCTGAGGCAGATTATCTAAATCTTGAGTGGAATAAAATTGTATTTTTCTCCAGGTAGTGGACTGCATTAATAAGGTTTAGTTGCTCTCAAAAATAACTATCTGCTTCAAACATTAGTCAATAAGGCGATGTAATTTCTGATTTTCTTGGCGTAATTTTTCATTTTCCTGACGTAATTTGATTAGTTCTTGCGAAGTCTCATAGCTTATCTTTCCAGGACGATCGTAATCAAGCTCTAGACTGTTGTCCCAAATTCTCTGAAACTCATCGCTGAAGATATCATAGAAGTCATTGTCACATTTGAAGTTATTAATAATTGCCATCCAAGGAAGCTTAATTGCTGAAAAACCTGAACAGTATCGACCCTGAATCAAAATATTTTGAATAAAGTACATGGGTCCACTAGGAACTTCGGAGTAAAATAACAGTTTTAAGCCAAAATTTTGACCATTTTTATTGATGTACTCCAGTAAAGCATCTATTTCTTCTTCTACTTCAGCATCACGTTTATCTTGAGGTTTTTCTGGTATTGGTTCATTAAAATTGGGCGAATTATGCAAGAACCAATAAACTTTTGTAGCAATTGTCCTTAAACCGTTACAGGCTTTCTTTCTTGCCCTAAAAAAATAGTCCTCTTGATCAGGCTCTATAAATTTAGCACGATCTATAGATTTAGCACGGGTTATGGCAAAATTGCTTTCAGGATCTGCGAGTAAAATGTTTATCTTGCCTCTTGTACTATCTGATTGCTGAATTTCAAGGGATCTATTAAATATTTCTGTCAAAATACGCGAAGAATCGCTCATAGAAGTATCTAGTAACCGAAAATCAGCTCTTTCGGCATTTTGACTATCTATATTTTGAGTTGACAATTCTAGTCCGTATTTAATAAAGTTTTCTAGCCGTACTTGTGCAGTTTCATCATCTGGTGGTTTCTCAGGAAAAAAATTAACTTCAATTATACCGTTGGATGCTCGAGAAGCTAGCCAGTCAGGATTTTCTTGAAAATTTATTATTTCTTTATTAATTTTTTTATATGTGCCGCTCATGATATCAATTTTCCTCCTTGTGAGTGCTAAAGATATTTAGTGCAAATTTAGGTGACAAAATTACATACAACCCGAAAACCGATTATGCTAAACTTTTCATCGGGTTCAACATAGTTACGAAAAGCGCAACGGCAGTTTTTTGGTTGGCAGACCCATGATCCTCCACGCAGCAACCGTCGTTCAGGCTGGTTATTTGAGATGCCATTTTTCTGCCGGGCAGTTCCATTATTAGGTGCTTGTTCATAGTTTGGATACCAAAAGTCTTCGCACCATTCGTAAACATTCCCGTGCATATCACATAGACCGAAGGCATTGGGTGGGAAACTAACGACTGATGTAGTTTCTTTGTTATACTCATCTATTTCATATACATCTGTAAGCTTGTCGTTGCAATTGGCTGTACTATTAGTAAGCGTTTCGCCGAAGTTAAAAGGCGTTGTCGTGCCAGCACGACAGGCATACTCCCATTCTGCTTCACTGGGAAGCCGATAATTATAGCTGCTGTGATTAGAAAGTCGCGCACAAAATTCCTTTGCATCGTACCAGGACACTCGTTCAACAGGAAGACTATCTCCTTTAAATCTGGATGGTTCAGGGTTTAGCTTACGCTTAACTTTGGGCAAAGCAGCAACTGCTTTCCACTGTTCTTGAGTAATTGGATATTTGCTCATAAAAAAAGGCTGCATCGTTACTTCATGAACTGGTTGTTCTTCGATATTTTTATTAGATCCCATCTGAAAACTGCCTTCTGGAATCAATCCCATTTCTAAAAAAACATCTTCGGCTAATTCTTCTGTATAACCTTGATCGGGAATTGATATGGGTAAATTTCGATCAAAAGGATTTGTCCCAATAGAAGGATGCTGTTTATTATTGGTAGCCTCTTTGACTTTCTCACGCACATATTCAAATAAATTTCCAACGGTGACAATGCCATTGCGA
Organism: Xenococcaceae cyanobacterium MO_234.B1; assembly: GCA_030064915.1. Classification (GTDB taxonomy): domain Bacteria; phylum Cyanobacteriota; class Cyanobacteriia; order Cyanobacteriales; family Xenococcaceae; genus JASJCP01. The sequence continues at coordinate 348 of JASJEK010000068.1, read as the reverse complement.
TCACGAACAGCGGCTCCTCGCATTCCCTCTAAAATGTAATAAGTGAAAACTCCGTGTCCTCCACCCCATTGCTCTCCCTCTTGCGCTACTTCTCTTGCCTCTGCTGAAGTTAAAATAGCTACTCCTTCCTGAGATTGACTGAGGCTTTGAAAATACCGATTCATTAACTCAGAGTGATCGATAGCACTTCTTTTGCCAAAATTTCCACTAATCCCTCCACTGTGACAAGTATCCGCCATCACAATAACTCTTTGTGCCAGCAGCGTATCTCTTAGAACCGAATCGATAGCTTCCATTGGCAATGCAGTTCCCGCGATGCTGTCGGGATCTGTATCGTGAGTTAGTAAG
>JASJEK010000067.1 GCA_030064915.1 Xenococcaceae cyanobacterium MO_234.B1 | reverse complement strand
GGATAACTGACTGTGGCTAAACCACCTTTCTTTCTATAGTTAGTTATGTTTGTAAAACATTCTACAACGTAAACAGAGTAGATATTTAACTGTTGTATATTATTTGCATAATGAATCATTATATTGTTCACAACGTAAACAAAGTAATCATAGTAAAAGTATAAACAACCTAGACAACATACACGATGTAAACCTAATCGGCGTATGGCAAGGATTAAGTAATTAAAGGGTCATATCGCTCCACAAGTCTTTGTTTGAATAGGTTTTAGCGGCATGAAAATCATGAACAATAAAAATTGATTTCATCAAAAGAAACGAATAAGTAGAATTTATCAAAATTTCGCAATTAGCTTGGGCTTATTCTCATCTAAAACCCCAATTATCAATAAAAACGGAATGATCATCGATCGAACGCCACAACTCTTCTGCCTTCGTCAATTCAACATCTTAAAAGCGAGAATTATCGGTATTAGGATTGGAGTAAGTATAAGCTGAGTGGCTACCTACTTAAGCCGGGACACTCTTCGGACAGGGGACTGGGAACTAGGGATAGGGAATTCCCCAATCACCAATCCCTAATTCCCAATCACAATGCCTAAACTGTCCCGCTTTAAACTAGTAGCCGCTGAGTTAATGTCAAGAAATATCAGTCAATAGATCGTTCAGGATTTAATTTAGATTATCTTTGAAAAACAAGTATAGAATAATATCCAGAAATCTTCTAGATATCATGTCCTAATAAGAAATGATAGTCGGAATGATTCTTAATGAGGTTATTAGACAGACTAATTGAGAATACATGATGATTTTTGTTCATCAGGTAATAAAATATGAGTGATGCTAATGCTCTATCAAATTTTTTTTATGGGGCTATAGGAGGAGGTTTCGTCGCCTTCGCATTTCGTTTTGTAGAGAATTATCTAATTGCCCCTCGCTTTTCTGAATCTCTAGAAGCACGTAATAAGCTATTTGTTTATGCGAAACCTCTTTGGCTTGCCTGTCACGAACTGGAGTTTCGCTTGACAATGATATCAAATAAGCTAAGGTCGCGAGAACAAGGTGGGCCAAGGACTTCTCTTAGTTTCTCTCTTGCCAGCGCACAATCAATAGACTGGTTTACTAAGGATGGCTACTATATTACTTCATCTGCCTACTTAATATCAGTGGTTTCCTGCTGGATTCAACTCTATGAAAGAGATGTTGTTTTTCTAAGGTTTGGAAGATCTTCATTAGTTTTATTCTTCTTCATTGATAACTACTCTCAAATCTTCTTTAGTTAAATGTCCGTATTCATTTAAAGTCGTACTAATCGAAGAGTGACCCAAGCGTTTACTAACGTGGTAGCTATCTACTCCTGCTCTGATTAATTCCGTAGCGTGAGTATGGCGAAATAGATGGGGATAAACGTAAATACCAGTCTTTTTCTGTAGCTGTTTGAGCATATGATTTAATGACCGATAATTCATTGGTTCGCCCACTTCACCACCCCAGATGTTAACGAAGACAAAATCTGGTTCGATGTCGGGATATTCATCTATCAGATAGTCCTCGTATGATTGCATTACTTCTTTACTGACATTGAGAACTCGCTCGGCACTGTTTTTTACTCTTGCTCCGTTACGATTGTTTCTGGCGACTATGGCTATTTCGTTTTCTCCACAATCACCAAAATCCTCAATACGTAACCCCAGAAGCTCACCTTTTCGCATTCCTGTCTCGTAGAGAATCTTGATGATTAATTTATCCCTTTGGGTATTACAGGCTTTGATTAGAGCTTTTATTTGTTGCTGAGTTAAACACCCTGGAAACTTCCTTGGTTCTTTTAACTTCAGTAATGACTTTTGAGTTGGTTTGGATTTAGCAATACCAGATAAGAAAGATTTAAACCTGGGAGTCCCAATGGGAAGGTTATAGCGTGTAAACTTTTTATCCTTGCCTACATTGCCTCTATGGGTATGGAATTCATAGAAGACATTAACTATAGTCATGGCATGATTGACAGTCTTCTCTGACCTTACCGCTTCATTACTATCACCGATTCTTAACCACCGCAGATATCCGCTTAAGTCTTCAATGTTGACATCACGCCAATCAAGTTTATTTCGTTGTAGATACTCCCAGTAAACCTTTAACCATCGAGCATAAGACTCAATCGTATTAGGAGAACGTTCTAGGTTAACCAAGTGATTGAGATATTGCTGTATTGGTTCTACTGGTAAACAATCGTTTCCCAATACCAACCATATTGGTTTTTCTGTTTTTGGGTCAGTTCCTTTCTGTAACAACATTTGTTTCTTGCTTGTTGAAGCCGAGATTATTATACACTTAATACGTTGTAAAAGACATTGTTGTATAAAAATCTATGATGTAAAAAAAATGTTGTTGTTGTTATTTATTATATTTATTGTGTAGAGTTGTTGTTGTTGTTTACTTAAAGTTAGGTATTCTCGGTCTATCAGTTATTTTTCCTGCTTTATAAGCTTTGACTAAACCATAATAAGATTTAAATGATTCTGCTACAGTTCTTAATATTTGTTGAGCAGCTTGAGAATGCAAAACCTTGTAGTGTTTATTAGTTTTGTATTCTTTTTCTAGGTCGTATTTTCCAATACATTTTCGAGCTTTAAAGTATAGTTGCCTAGCATAATATATCCCCATGTTTGTGAGTTTGTGAGACTCTTCACAAAGGAATGTTAGTATATTGATTAAGTCCTTATCTTGACTTGCTAAAATTTGTTGACAACCGTACATTTAAATACTTTGAAGTTAAAAGAATTGTACCATATTTCGGGACAGATAAATCTGTCTAGGCTGAACGCTTTGTTCGCTCTCATCCCCTGCTTGAAAGACAGGGGCTTTCTCGCTCACATCTGGTAAATGCTAGACATATTGGATAAATCTCGGTAGCGACGTAGCATGCTACAGTAGCAAGTTAACATCGAGTCTTATTTTAATGATAACTCCGAACTCAAGTTATTTTGAGCATATTATTGGTCAAGAAAAAGCCATACAACTACTACAGCAAGCTGTTAAACTACAGCGTATTGCTCCAGCTTATCTGTTTTGGGGAACTCCTGGGGTGGGGCGTAGTCTTACGGCTAAAGCATTTATTCGCTGTTTACTAGAAACAGCAGCAGCACCAGACAAGCAGCTTTTAGTATCAAAAAAATTACACAGTAACAATCATCCCGATGTTTTGTGGGTCGAGCCTACTTATAAAGATAAAGGAAAATTAATTGCTGCTTCTGTCGCCCTCAATCAAGGTATCGAACGTAAAACACCGCCTCAGATACGTATTGAGCAAATTAGGCAAATTTCTCAGTTTGTTACCCGCCCTCCCCTAGAGTCTTCCCGTTTAGTGGTAGTCATAGAAGAGGCTCAAACGATGTCTGAAGCTTGTGCTAATGGGTTACTCAAAACCTTAGAAGAGCCAGGAAAAGCTACTCTCATCTTAATTGCTCCCAATACAGACTCTTTACTTGCAACAATTATTTCTCGCTGTCAGTGTATTCCGTTTCGTCGTCTCTCAGAATCTACTCTAAAATTAGTGTTGCACAATCAAGGTTATCCAGAGATTTTAGCCCATGGCGAATTAATAGCGATCGCCCAAGGAAGTCCAGGGGAAGCGATCGCAGCTTGGCATCAATTACAAGCAATTCCTGCTGATTTACTCCAGCAAGTTCAAAATCTTCCCGAAAACAAGGTCGCAGCTTTCGGGTTAGCTAAAATTATAGCTCAAGAGTTAGACACTGTAAGTCAAATTTGGTTAGTAGGCTATCTGCAACACTACTATTGGCAAAAGTATCAGGATATTTCCCTGATGAAGCAGTGGGAAAAAACTCGCCAATATCTTTTAAGCTATGTTCAACCCCGTTTAGTGTGGGAATGTACTTTTTATCACTTTCTATCTAGTATGGGGATTACTCGATCTTCAGGAGCTATACTCTGATAATAAAAAATACCGATTCCTAAGAAGGCTAATAGTACCAAAAACCCGGAAAATATTGCTGCTTTTTCAAACATAGTATTACTCAATAGTATTACTCAATAGATATTAAACGAGATATTACACGCTTCCACCTCTACGATACTCCTCCTCTGCAACTCGCTTGAGTCTTCTTAATTGCGCTTGCATATCTTTCTTGGTCCAGGTAGCAGCAAAAGTTTTAAATCCCCAATTTACAATCGGATTAGGGACTTGAAACTCAAATCGATTTACTAAAATTGTACCTTGGGAAGTAGGTTGACATTCCCAGCGATCGCGTCCTTGAAAGAAACCATCAAATTGCCATACGATCAATCCTGGTTCTCTCTCTACTACGACGCTTTTTAAGCTAGGTTGCCAAAGGGGAATTTTGATCTGAAAACGACTCAAGCTTCCAATTGCCGTACTCCACTTACCAATTGGCTCACATTTCAAAGCAGGATTGAGCCAACGGTGCATCAGTTCAAGATCGCTAAGACAATTCTCTACGGTAGTGGCACTAGCTCTAATTGTTATAGAGTGTTCAAAGACTTCCAGTGAAGACATGATAATTAAAGATATAAATTTCCCAACAAAATGTAAAGTCTAAAACCATAAATATGAATTTAATTTATTAAAATATTAGCAATTAATAACAAATGATAAATAATCCAACAATGTTATAACATTACTACTGCTTTAAAGTCCTTTGCTTAAATTTAGGATAACTAAATATTATATTGTCATTTCCAGATTTATTAAATATATTGGGTTCAGAAAACGAGAAGGTATCTATTTTGATTTTCGTTAGTTATTCTTACGGAAAGCACCAGATAAATTAAAACGGAAAAAAATGACAACCATACTTAGTAACCTAGTGTCAGAACCGTCTTTGGTGATAGCACAAGCGACAAACCCCTTGTCGTCAGCAATTGGCTCAACTTTGGGGGCAAATTTGGGTTCTTCCTTAATCAATGTACTCAAAGCAATCATTATTTTGATTGTTGGTTGGATTGTTGCGGGAATCGTTAAAAGCCTAGTTAAGAGCTTACTTCATTTAACTGACATTGATAATCGCATTGCTTCCTGGGTAACAGGACAAAGAGGGGGAGCGTTTCCTGTCGAAGAGTGGATTAGTAATTTATTTTGTTGGTTGATCAGACTGTTTGCTATCGTAGCATTTCTCAATGCTTTGCAACTAGAAGCAGTATCTGTTCCCCTCAACTCGTTGTTGAATAAGATAACTAGTTTCATTCCCAACATTATTGGTGCAGGTATTATCCTTGGGATTGCTTGGGTTTTAGCGACTTTAGTTAAAACCTTAGTTACCAAAGGATTAGGCGCTTTAAACCTGGATCGCCGTTTGGGAGAAAATATGGGAGATAGTTCCGATTTTGCTCTTAGCGATACGATCGGCAATGCTCTTTACTGGTTTATATTTCTTCTCTTCTTACCTGCTGTACTCAGTACTCTTAATTTGGAAGGTACTCTTGCACCAGTGCAGGGAATGCTAGATGAAGTTTTAGCTATGCTTCCTAATGTAGTAGCAGCAGTCTTAATTGGTGCAGTAGGCTGGTTTGTGGCTCAGATTGTGCGTCGCATTGTTTCTAACCTACTTTCTGCTACAGGAGTAGATCGCATTGGTGAAAAAGTAGGACTTTCTGCTGGTGCAGAAAGAGAAGGATTATCTTCTATTATCGGGACAGTAGTATTTGTTCTGATCCTAATTCCTACTGCGATCGCAGCTTTAGAAGCCTTGAAAATTCAGGCTATTTCCGAACCTGCGATTAATATGCTGAATCAAGTGCTAAATCTTCTACCTAAGCTCTTTGCTGCTGGTTTAGTCTTAGCATTCTTCTTTGTAGCAGGACAATTTGTTTCCGAATTAGTCACTAACATTCTTACTGATATCGGCTTCAACAACTTGTTAAAGTGGTTAGGTATCGCTACTCCTTCTAGTAGGACTCCTCCTATCCCTGAACCTGGTTTTGAAGCAACCGAACAACCGACGGTAATTCAAACTGAATCTACTGGCTCTAAGACTCCCTCAGAATTTGTGGGACTAATTACTTTAGTAGCCATTATGTTAGTTGCCACTCTCACAGCAGTTAACATCCTTGGTATCCCTGCTCTAGAATCAGTTATCGGCGTAATCATGACTATTGCTGGGCGGGTCTTAATTGGCTTGATTGTCTTTGCTATCGGACTATATTTTGCTAACTTAGCTTATAAGTTAGTCCTCGCTTCTGGTACTTACCAAGCAAATTTCCTGGCTCAAGCAGCTCGCATCGTAATTATTACCTTTGTTGGCTCTATGGCATTAATCCAAATGGGTATTGCTCCCAATGTAGTTAATTTAGCCTTCGGACTTACTCTCGGCGCAGTAGCTGTTGCATTCTCTCTTGCCTTTGGCTTAGGTGGTCGGGAGGTAGCAAGAGAGCAATTACGCTCTTGGGTCAACTCCTTTAAGAATGAAAATCAATAATTATGCCATGATTAACTGCTTAGTTTTGCTCCTAGGTATTACTAGGAGTTTTTTATTGCTCTTTTTTTCCCTTTTCAGACTACCCAAGTGATCGATAATCCTAAAAGGATAAGCTAAAAGATAGATAAGATAAGCCCTCTCTTTTGTTACAATTATTTACAATATTAGCTAGTAGCACTCCCAATAACTATGGCTCCATCTACTTTATCTTCTCCATATACATCTCAGGAAATTTATACCGTTAAATCTCAACCCCTACCCGCAGAAAGTGAACTAGAGATTGATAATGAGCCAGATGCAGACTGGCGTTACAATCCTGAAAGAATTAATCGGCAATATAGTTGCCAACCTTGGGCAGTTTTAGGAAGATTGAGCAATATTCTTTTTACCTTCGGTTGGTTCGCTCTGAGCCTTTGGTGGGATAAGGTAACAGGGAGTAGAGCTAAAAATGAGCGATCGCGTGCCATTCAGTTAGTCAAAATCTTGACTAAATTAGGGCCCGCTTATATTAAAGTAGGTCAAGCACTATCAACTAGACCCGATTTAGTTCCTCCTGTCTATTTAGAAGAGTTAGCCAAGCTTCAAGACCAACTTCCTTCTTTTGATAACAAGATCGCTTTTGGCTTCATCGAAGAAGAATTAGGCAACCCACCTGAAGAAATTTACGCGGAATTATCCCCTGACCCCATTGCTGCTGCTTCTTTAGGACAAGTTTATAAAGGTAAACTTAAAACTGGGGAAGTGGTTGCAGTTAAGGTACAACGCCCCGACCTAATTCGCCGTATCACTCTAGATATCTTCATTATGCGGAGCCTGGCAGGTTGGGTACAAAATAACATCAAAAGAGTTCGGTCTGATTTAATGGCAATTACCGATGAGTTAGCAGAACGCATTTTTGAAGAAGTTAACTACACTCAAGAAGGACGCAACGCCGAAAGATTTAAAAAACTTTACGGTTACATGGAAGAAATCTATGTACCTAAGATTTATTGGGAATATACAGGAAGGCGCGTCCTGACAATGGAATGGATCACAGGGACAAAGCTAACTAATATCAAGGAAGTCCAAGCTAAAGGTATTGATGCAACTCACCTAGTAGAAGTAGGAGTAGAATGTTCTCTCAGACAACTATTAGAACATGGCTTTTTCCATGCGGATCCTCATCCTGGTAACTTATTAGCCATGGAAGATGGCAGACTCGCTTATCTTGATTTTGGCATGATGAGTCGCATCAAACCCTATCAACGCTATGGGTTAATTGAAGCTGTCGTTCACTTGGTAAATCGTGATTTTGACTCTTTAGCAGAAGACTATATCAAATTAGACTTTTTGACTCCTGATACTGACCTTAGACCCATTATTCCTGCTTTATCTAGTGTCTTTGGGAATGCTTTAGGGGCTAGTGTGGCAGAGTTAAACTTCAAAAGCATCACGGATCAGATGTCAGCCATGATGTATGAGTTTCCTTTCCGTGTACCTGCTTACTACGCTCTGATTATCCGTTCCATGGTAACTTTAGAAGGAATCGCGATCGGAATTGAGCCAGATTTTAAGGTACTCAGTAAAGCTTATCCTTATATCGCTAAACGTCTCTTAACCGATCCTGCACCAGAGTTACGGGCTTCTCTTAAAGACTTACTCTTTAAAGAAGAAGGTTTCCGTTGGCATCGCCTAGAAAACTTGATGCGTAATGCTAATAACTCTAGAGATTATGACTTTGACAGGATAGTAGATCAAGCTTTAGATTTTCTCTTCTCAGAGCGAGGGGCATTCATTCGCGATCGCCTAGCAGATGAAATTGTCAATGCTTTAGATAATCTAGGACGTAGAACTTGGTTTAACTTTTCTACTTCTTTCCGTCAGCAAGTAGGTTTAGCTGTACAAGAAACTCCTACAGAGTTGCAAGAAGAATCTTATAGCGTCAAACACATTAAAAACATTATTGAGATTTTGCAACAAACTCCCGGTTTCGATCCAATTCCCGTGGTGGGAGTCGTGATGAAAATTATTAATAAGCCAGAAACCAAGCAATTAGGACAAAATGTTGCAGAAAGACTGACACAGAAAATGGCAGCAAGATTAATTAGAAATCTTCTATTAGATAATACTTATATAGAACAACCTAATTCTGCTACTGCCTTACCTTCTCGCGTTATTATCAATTAAAAAAAGCTAGAAAAAGAACCACCTACAAGATGGGGTGTACCTGGTGGTTCTGAGAAGAATTTATACCAATTTGAAAAAAGAATACGACACATAATTTCTGTAAGGGGAACTGCTGTTCGCCCCTACATTGGGATCTGTCGCAAACATTCTTTGATTTGGTATTAAACTCTCCATTATTTACTTAGGTAAAATTGGGGAGTTTTATGCGTTTGTCACAAGCTAAGTTTGTGTACCATTTGTCAAAAACTTGGTTACAAAATGTTACTAAGTGTCAAAGTGGCTGCTAATTCAGGTTTTTGAGATTTTTCTTTTAGGGGTTATTAATATTTATTTACTTAACGTGAGTTCGACGAAGCCAAAAAACTTAGCAACCTGCATTCCCAACAACAAGAATATTTCTCGTCTGTCCCTGTGTGTTGATAGTAATCTTACCATCTGGGATGCTGACAGACTCGATTTCACCGGGATCACCCTGAGTTACATTTACTTGAACAGTGATCGTGCCATCTTCCGTTATAAAAGTTTGGGCAATCTGCTGTCCATAGAATTCCTCCCCGCTTGCGGCTGTTCGACTCAACTTACTGATTTTGCTGTCAAAGACCATAAATGCCATGGCATCTCCTAGCCCATGAAAAAATATGACTCCGTCGACTCGGGGATTTGTCTCTGGTTCCCATAAGGTCATACCACATCCGCCCCCGCCAGCCTCAAACAGCTCATCAACGGTGAATGTATCAACTGCAATGGGAAATGCAGAGGTCTCTTTGCCTGCGCCCTTGTCAGTGGAGGTGTTTATATTCGGTATCTCTGTTGTGGAAGAGGCTTCATTATTGTCAGAAGAGGAACCAGGCTGAGGCGAATCTGAACAACCGGAAAATACCAGAACCAATATTAACCCCAGCAGGAAAGAATATCCTTTCATTAAGTTTCAGAACCTAGAGTGCTAGACATTATAATCTATAAAAGTTGCATATTGACAAAATATAAGACTTCAATGCCAATCACAACAAGAGATTGAAAACTTAGTAAAGATTAATTAATAATACCTTGACAAAATACACTCTGACTTAAGTTGTTACGAATGTCCTCAATCCTCATCCCTCATGCTTTCCTTTATTAGCTGTCTCAGCTTGAATTTCAGCAATTTTTTCCTGGGTTTGACGCTTTTCTCGCTTCAGAGGTTTGACAATAAATTTGGGTAGTTGTTCTGATTTACTTAAGGCAATGTCAAAATGTTTAAGGGCATCTTCCAAAATAGCAATGCTGTTTTGCTTTTTGCCAATTTTCCGTAGGATTTGGGCTTTTAGATAATAATGTTCCGGATTATCAGGAGCTTTTTTTAGAGCTTTTTGGGCAAATTCTAAGGCTTGATCGTATTGTTTTAAATCTCGATAAGCTACAGCTAAACCTCGATCTACTAAATAATTGGGTGCAGCATAAGTTTCAAATCTGGCGATCGCTTTTTCGGGACTAGAAAAAGGCAAATTTACCGCTAGGAGTAAATCCATGTAACCTTTAATTAAATTTAATTCTGGATCATTAGGGTCGTTATCTTCTGCTGCATCTAAATATTTAAAAACTAATTGTAATTTATTGATTGCACTAAATGCTCCTTCTTTTTCATATAGATAAGTCCCATCAAGAAAATGTCCCACGGCTAAATATAGATTACCTCGTACAGGGTCTTTTTTTCGTAAATTTTCCGCAGCTTCTAAGGTTTTATCGGCATAACTTTTTAAAGTTTTCCAATCTTCTTCAGTAAAGGCCAAAGAACCTCTTAAAGCATAAGATAAAGGTTCATCTGGTTCCTTTGATTCTGCTAATTGGAGTGGTGCTTCTGCACCTTTATAATCTCCCATAAAAAATAGGGTTTTAAAAGCTGTTTCTGTATGTTCACCAATATCACGGGGATTGGTAGTCCTAAAAGGGTCTTCAGCAAAAGTAGGATTTACTATGGCTAAAATGGCAGTAAAAATTACAGTAACAATAAAATAGGATTGGGGAAATTTTTTCATTACTAAAAATAAAAATATAGATTTGTTTAAAATTGACGATAGAGGATGTCGAGGAAACGATATATCCCACCATCCTATTGACGTATCGGTAATTGTTGAGTTCCAAAGCTATTATTTATTTCTCACAAAAATGTTATCTATAAAAAACTTGGTCTATCATCCCCCTGCTACAACCACACCAATTTTGCAACAAGTCAATTTAAAGCTTGCACCCCAAGAACTAGGACTTATTATCGGGGCTAGTGGTTCGGGGAAAACCACTCTATTAGAAATTTTAGCAGGACTAGCAGAAAGAACAGGAGGGGAGATTTTTTGGCGCGATCGCGAAATTATGTCTCCAGATTTACAGCAACTTGCAGGAATTGTCTTTCAGTTTCCCGAACGTCATTTTTGTGGCAGTACTATTCGAGAAGAGTTACGGTTGGGACATCCGGAGTTAGGCTCAGAAAGAGTAAAAACAGCCCTAGCTGAAGTAGGATTAGAGACAGTATCTCTAACTATGTCTCCCCATTCTCTTAGTGGTGGTCAGCAACGTCGTCTTGCTTTGGCGGTACAATTAATTCGGCAACCCAATATTCTCATGCTAGATGAACCGACTGCTGGACTTGATTGGTCAATGCGAATTCAGTTAGCACAACTGTTGGCAAAACTTAAAGAACATTGGACTTTATTGGTGGTTACTCACGATCCTGGAGAATTAGCCAAGATTGCTGATCGCTGTTGGACAATAAAAGCAGGAAGAATTAGTGAGATTGAACCTGAGAGCTTGTATGTTAGTGGTTAATGATTGAGATGGAAACCCCAAAATTGCCAGAAATGCTAGAAGTCTGGCAAGATACGATAAATTGGCAACCTAGTAAATCTCAGCAACAAAAATTTCAGGAACTTTACGAAATAATACTTATCGGTAACCGTCAACAAAACCTCACTCGTATCACTGGACCTCAAGATTTTTGGGAAAAGCATTTGTGGGATTCCCTGTTAGGTATTGCACCACTGCTAGAAGCCAATTCTAATAATATACTTGGCTATAATTTACCCAAAAACGCCAATTTACCCAAAAATGCCAAAATTATCGATATAGGTACAGGTGCCGGATTTCCAGGTCTCCCTATTGCCATTATTCATCCTGACTGGAACATAACTTTATTAGATTCTACTCGTAAAAAAATTGCCTTTCTTGACAAGGCGATCGCAGAATTACAACTCCAGAATACCAGAACTCTTTTGGGTCGAGCTGAAGCAGTAGGACAACAATCCCAACATCGGGAAAATTACGACATAGCAGTAATTAGAGCCGTGGGTCAACCTTCTGTTTGTGCAGAATATATCCTCCCCTTGGTCAAAGTTGGAGGTTTGGCTATTTTATATAGGGGACACTGGGAAGAAGAGAATACTTTAAACTTAGAATCCGCTTTATCTAAGTTAGGAGGAAAGATCAAGTTAATTCAACCAGGAAAAACACCTCTAAGCAAAGGCATTCGTCATTGTATCTATATTCACAAAATTACACCCAGCCAGCCCAAGTACCCCCGTGCAATAGGAATTCCCCATCAACAACCACTATGATTAACGTTTAACTGAGATCTTGCACCTAATCTGTAACCGATTTGTGGTATCAGATAACAAGGGAAAGATTAAAGGGAAAAGCGCACCGCCCGTGCCGAGGAAACCTCGGCAATAAGGACGGAGCAAGAAGGGTAATAAATTGATTACCAATAGCTAATTCTTCAGTTTTTTTGTAAGGAGTGCAAGATCTGAGTTTAATTTGAATTGAACCAAGTAAAAATATCTTTAAAGCTAAAAGCTATATTAATGATATAGCTTAAGCTTGTTAGTATATTTACATAGATATTATTACTATAATACTCTGCCCTTTTGCAAACTTGATGTCCAGTGATGTCTAGTTTTACAAAAACTTAATTAAATATTGAGGTAATTAAGGATTTTTTTCAGATAATTTGAAGCTATAGATCATTGGAAAGAACTGTGAACGATCGCTTTAATCAACTAATTCAATACAATACTTCTGGCTTAGGCTGCTGGTTAACCATTATCTTCTTAGCAATATTCCTTGGTTCTGTGGGGCTAGGTTGGATTGTTAATGGTTTCTTGATCCTATTGGGGTTTTTGCTAGTTGCCCCTATCTTGATCATTTGGGGTGTGCAATGGTGGTTGAAACGTAATCTTGTACAAGGTGAATGTCCAGTGTGTAATTACGAGTTTACTGGATTCAAAAATACAGAATTTAGTTGTCCCAATTGTAGCGAGCCATTGCAGGTGATATCAGGAGAATTTAGTCGAGTCACTCCTCCTGGAACTATTGATGTCAAGGCCATAGAAGTTAATACTCTCAGTCTTGACGAAGAAACCGATTAATCCCTCTAGTACCGTTACGGGTCAGTCAAAACTCATGCATTCAAAAGTTTTTAATTACAAAGCTTTCAAGGTTTTTGAATGGTTGTTTTATTTACGCCTATGTCTACTAGTCTGATTTTTTTTGCTGCTAGACAGTATCATCTATTAGTAGAAATACTGAGGGTAAATGGATATCTATTGCCAGTGCGGTCTCCTACATAAACATCATATTTCCCTGGTTCCCAAGACCCAGAAATTTCTGGTAGTAGCCCCGAACCTTGATCTCCCAACACACAAAATCTCTGACCTGTTGTGGGCTCAATAACCAGTAAAGTGGGTTGACCTTTAGCTCTTACTGTCAAACGCATATAATCCATTCTTTGACTGAGGCGCATTGTGTGGTGGGGAGATGCAGAAATAAATCCACAATCCTTACTGTCTATCGAACCTCCAGAACTTCCTTTAATGGGTTGAGTTATTCCTGAATCAACAACAGCCACGGATATAACTGTTGTCAGAAAGATAATTCGGAGAAATTGAGCCACTGATAGTTTCATAAATTACAAAAATCCTATATACAGGTTACTTATAATTTTATTCAAGAAGAAGATATCTTACTATTGACTTAGTTCCAGTTTTTCAACAGTCACCCTCTGACAGAATTCAGAACTTAGGTTTTTTCTCCGAATTCCAAATTTTATCTGGATAATGATTTTTTATGCTGGATTTTAAATTTAAACTTGAGGAACAAAGTAGTGAAAATAAAATCTAGACTCTTTAAAAGCTAAGTTCGGTAGAACCAAAAATAGTATTTTTTTGAATTTATTGTCCTGTCTTTGCTGTTGGTACAGTTGTAAAGAGGATATAGTCAGTTGATGCTAATGTTTTCTAAGAATAATCACTTATGGGATTTTACAGGATAAAAGTATTATTATTGAAGTATAGTGTTTTCGTAAAGCTACAATATATTATTGGGCTTTTATGGATTTAGCCCCTAACTTTACTAAAACTTTAAACAATTTGAGTATTTTATCTATTATAAATTTCTATAGAAGCAGAAGATAAAAAAATTAAATTAATGTAATCATAGAGCTAATCTAATAATATGTCCCAATCTAATATAAACGGTAATTATAACCAAAATCCTATAGAATCTAGAAAAGCTATTGATATCGATATCATTAACTATCTTCAAAAACTCAAAAGACGCTGGAAAGAAGCAACAGCAGTGTTCTTATTCACCGTGGGAACAACATTAGCAGCCAGTAGTCTGTTAAAGAAACAGTATCAAGCAGAAGGTAAATTGCTCTTTAAGCCCAACTCTACAACCACTCTTGCTGATATTGGTGAAGGAGTCGGAGACCTCAAGACTTTCCTCAACAATCAAACTCCCCTTGTGACCCAACAACAAGTTATCTCTTCTGCACCGGTCTTACAACAAACAATTGACATCTTGAAATTAGAAGATGAAGCAGGAGAACCAATGCAACCTGAAAAGTTGAGAAAAAAATTAGAAGTCAAAATTGAGGAGGGTAGTGATGTAATCAAGATTGGCTATAAAGATGAAGACCCTTACACTACTGCGAAGATAGTCAACACCCTAATGGATGTCTATATCAAAGAGCGAATTCGCAGCAATCAATCTGAAACAGCCAATGCAGACAGCTTTGTTAACAATCAAATTCCCCAAGTAGAAGAGAAGCTGAAACAATACGAGTCAATCTTACAAGACTTTAGAGAAAAAAATAACATAGTTGATCTTCATGAAGAGAAAAAAATTTTAGTCAGTGAACTAGGAAATATTAACCATCAGATTGCCACTATTGGCGCAGATTTACAAGGTACTCAAGCTCAAACTTCCGCCTTACAAAGTCAATTAGGATTAAGTCTCAATCAAGCGATCGCCGTAAATCAATTGGGTAATTCCCCTACAATTCAAAGTATTCTAACTCAATTGGCTCAAACAGAAAGCGAACTAGCTGAAGAAAGAAAACGCTTTAATGAGAATCACCCCAGTATTGCCAGCTTATTAGATAAAAAAGCCAGCTTAAATCAGTATTTGCAGCAAGCTATTAGTAGCACCGTAGGTCGAGGAGTCAAGGTATCAGAAGGACTACTCAATGACAACGGTACTAAAGAAAACCTTCTGGAGCGATTCATTACTTTAAAAATTGAAGAATTGAGTGAGCAAAAACAATTAGCTTCTCTCTACCAATATCAACAGGTATATCTACAAAGAGCGAAAGAATTACCTCAATTAGAGAAAAAAGAGCAAGAAATGCAGCGCTATCTAGATAATGCCCGTGAAAAATACGAAAATCTTCTTAGTACTCAGCAAGAATTACAAATTCTCCAAAATCAGCAAACAGGAAACGTCGAAATCATTGAAGTTGCTAAAGTTCCCGAACAAGGTAGTTCTGGCAAAATGGCATTGATGCTCTTAGGAGTTATTCTGGGACTATTTCTCTCCAACCTCACCGCCATCTTCCTGGAAATGCAAGACCGCAGTCTCAAAACCATCGGTGAAATTAAACAAAAACTCCCCTACAAAGTCTTGGGTATGATTCCCCTCGACCCAGAAGCCCACCAAAAAGGTATTGTGGTTCAAACTGAGCCAGACTCTTTTA
>JASJEK010000066.1 GCA_030064915.1 Xenococcaceae cyanobacterium MO_234.B1 | reverse complement strand
TAAAACCCTTATTTTGTGCTAAATGCTGGATCAAAATTGGGATTAAGATTTGAGAACTCAGGAAATTTCCCTGTCCATCCGCAGCAGCAATGCGATCGCTGTCTCCATCAAAAACCAAACCAACTCTAATACTTTCAGGATATTCTTTTCCAGCTTCCTTAATGGTGCGTAAAAATTCTGATAGATTCTTTGGTAATGGCTCTGGTGCGCCGCCACCAAATAAAGGATCGCGATCGCTATTAAGTTCTACAATAGGAGCATCTAGTAACCGCCCTAATCCTGTTGCTGCTGAACCGTGCATCACATCAGCATAGACCTTTACCTTGCCAGATGCGATCGCCTTTTTAATTGCTGCAATATCAACTTTAGCCCGTAACCCTTCACAGTAACTAGCCCAAGGATCAAAGTAAGTCAATTTCCCGGGTTTTTCTGCTGGAGTTAGAGATTTATCGAGGATAGCTTCGATTTGTTTCGTTATTTCAGGAGATACCGAACCCCCCATCGCACTTTTAACCTTTAAGCCTAAATAGGCTGCTGGGTTATGAGAGGCAGTCATCACAATTGCACCCAAAGCATTTTGTGCTTTTGCAGCCCAACTAAAAGCAGGGGTTGGCGCATAACTTTCTGAAAATAGAACATCAAAACCAACTTCCTGTATAGCTTCAGCAGCTACTTTAGCAAAATCTTCTGCCATAAAACGGCGATCATAACCAACTATTACAGTATTACTACCAGTAATCTTTCCATAATTATCCGCTAATACTTTTGCTGCTAAAGGGGCAAGCATTGCTACTCTTTCAAAGGTAAAATCCGCAGCAATTACACCGCGCCAGCCATCAGTACCAAATTTGATCGGGTTAACAGTAAAAGCCATAAAACCAATATATATTTAGGAGCTTAGAACAACTTTTTCCAGGTTAACCGCTTCCCATAAAAGAGACAAACCTCAGATTTTATGTAACTCATGGAAATGAATCTGCCAATTTTCTGCTCACTACTGTTAGGCATTATTTCATTTTGGATAATAAAATGGCTTAAGGATTGAAATTAAGTACCTGACTTGAGATCAGTTTCCAGATTTTGGAGTAAACTTTTTAATTTCATTCTCTCGATATAGGGCCAACCACCTTTTTCTTCAATATCTTTAACCAATTGATAGAGCTTATTACGGGTTTTTGGCAAAGAAGGCTCAAACATCTCCGTCCGTATTTTACGATGAATTTCCTCTAGACTACGCAATAGGGATAATAGGAATAAGCTATCCTGTTGATTTTTTTCGGCTAAAACCCAGAGATCAAGAGCGATCTTGTGGAGGCTAGCGTCTAAATTATCCATATTTACTGGCTCGTGATTCATTTATTACAACCCATCCCAATTGATTTTTTAATTGTTCCTAGCTCTTTGCCTATCTTAAGTAGATTTGTAGGTATTTGTAGATATTTATTCCTAACCTAATATATCTAGGACAAGAATTTTTTTGATTGAGCTATAGGTACGGTCTATTTGGTACAGTAGATCCATCCAAACGAGTCCAATTCGTCAAACAACCTATTGGTTTTTTAAGATATTCGCGCTCGATGTTAAATTCAAAATTGACAAAAAGAGGTTGATCATGAGGTATCGTGCCATAATTGCTGCTTTCCTAGCTTTGTGCTTAGGAATACTAACTGCTTGTAGTCAAGGTTCTAGTGATATTAGTAAAAGAGAACTAACTTATGATGATATTCTCAATACTGGTATTGCTAATTCTTGTCTCGATCTTCCCGATAGTAGTCGTGGCTCAATTGCTATTGATCCCGATAAGACTTATATTCTGCGTGATTTGTGCTTAGAACCACAAGAATATTTTGTCAAGGAAGAACCAATTAATAAACGTCAAAAAGCAGAATTTGTTCCTGGGAAACTACTCACTCGATATACATCTAGTCTCGATCAGGTTAGAGGTGATATCAAAGTTAACACTGATGGTAGTTTAACTTTTACTGAAAAAGATGGTATTGATTTCCAAGCTGCAACAGTATTGTTACCTGGCGGAGAAGAAGTACCTTTTCTATTCACTATTAAAGGCTTAGTTGCAAATACTGAACCAGGTACTACAGCAATTAATGCTTCTACCGATTTTGAAGGTAAATTCCGTGTTCCTTCCTATCGTGGACAAGTTTTCCTAGACCCCAAAGGTCGCAGTATTGCCAGTGGTTATGATAATGCTGTAGCTTTACCTGCAAGGGCTGATGACGAAGATTTCACTCGTGCTAATGTCAAAGAGTTCGTAGCTCGTGAAGGAACCATGTCTCTCAATGTAACTAAAGTAGATGCTGAAACAGGAGAAATTGCAGGAGTATTTGCAAGCGAACAACCTTCTGCAACAGACTTAGGAGCAGAAGAGCCAGAAGACGTTAAAATCCGTGGTGTTTTTTATGGCAGAATTGAGCCAGCAGTGTAACTACTCTTCGTAATTGAGTTGTTTTCATAAATTACAACTTACAAAGCATTACAAACCCAAATATTATTTAGGGGCAAGTAGCCCTATTTTTTTTATCTAAAAATACTGAAATTAACGGTATGTTGCCTATCTGTTTAACTAAAATTTAAAGACGAGCAAAATTATTTTTAAAATTTCATGATTATCCTAGTAATTCTCTCCGTATTTTTACATAAACTTCGATACTTACGCGGTATTCTTGAGCCACAAATTAATCACAACTTAATATAAAAATAATAGTGTAAATGCTGTTGTCCAAGGTTTACAGCAAGTAATAAGCTGAAGCTAGTCAAGCAAATTTATATTGTATTCAATTTTTAAAACTACTTTTCAGCAGAAATAAATACTGTTAATTGCTCTTAAAAACTAGGGATAATAATAATGCAGACTTGTGACAGCAAAAATATTAAACTCGATAGTTTACAATTATTTCACCAATATCAAAAAAATCCTTCTACTCCTTTAAGAAATAAAATTGCGGAATTGAATTTTGGATTAGTAAGAAAAGAAGTAAATCATTGGCTCAGTCAGTGCAATGAAACTTACGAAGATTTGCTTCAGGTTGGTTCTCTGGGTTTAATTAGAGCAATTGAACGATTTGATCTAGAAAAAGGTCGCGCTTTTAGCTCTTTTGCTATTCCTTATATCAGAGGAGAAATTCAACACTACCTTAGAGATAAAAGCTGTACTGTTCGTATTCCGAGACGTTGCTTGGAGTTGAAGCAACAGTCTGTTTCCTTCATTAGAAAATTCCGTGCAACCTATAATGCTCAACCCACGGACTCAGAAGTAGCTCAGTATTTAGAGATTTCTTTAAAGGAATGGCAAGACGTTAAACTCGCATATCAAAATAGAGTGCCATTAAGCTTAGATGTTTCAGTAAATAATGATAGTGACAATCAGACCAGTTTATGTGATTTAGTAGCTGATCCTAAATATCGTAGTTTTCAGTTAGCAAGGGAAGACCGTATTCGTCTGCAACAGGCTTTACTTCAATTAGAAGACCGTACTAGAAACGTCTTAGAATTCGTGTTTTTACAAGATTTGACCCAAAAAGAAACTGCTAACAGACTTGGTATTAGCGTGGTTACAGTATCACGTCAAATTAAAAAGGGTCTTAATACTTTGCAACAATCTATGGCTCAAGAAAATTAATCAATAGTGGCAACCTCTACCCGTTCTCTTTTTCAACTGCTATCTTGGAATCGGAATAATTACTCTTTAGATGTTCTCAAGATAATTTCACTTTTATCTTAAGCAATGTAACGAACTAAAATAAATATGAATAAAACTTTATTGTTACTCTTAACAGGAACATTGGCTGTGTCGGTAGAAGGTTGCTCCTATATATCGGAGTTTGTGGAGAAAAGAAAGGAGATAGAAAATCCTCCAACCATCTCGACTACTGTTCAAGCAGAAGCTTCTGGAAAAAATACAAAATCTCCTAAGCCCGAAAATAAACCAGTAGATAGCCAAGAAACAGAAGGTGTTAAGAGAACTCAAGATGTTGCAGCTTTAATTCCTTCAACTAACCCAGATATCAGAATTAGAAGTAGCGTTAGAGGCAGACAAGACCCCTTTGCTGTAGTTTCGGTCAAGCCAACAATAGAGATTAAAGAAGACTCTAAAACAGCCAATAATAATCGCAATAACAATCGGTCCAGAAGTCGCCCAAATGCTCCTAATCCTAGGGTAAGAAGACCTGAAGAAATTACTAGTACTCCTACTCTAGAAACTGTCGAAAATCTCCCTAATGCAAATTTAGCAGAAAATGTTTTGATTACTGGTTTAGTGGAGTTAGGCGATCGCATTCAAATTATTCTTCAAGCACCAGAAGAAGCTTCTAGTCGTTATGTAGAGGTGGGACAGTATATATCTAACGGACAAGTTTTAGTCAAACGGATCGAACCTAATTTTCCCACACCTGTAGTTGTCCTGGAACAGGCTGGTATAGAAGTGGCTAAAGTTGTTGGTCAAGCAAAAGAAGAAACTACAGAAGAGGAGAAAAGTACTTTTCTTCCTCCTCCCCCTCCCTCTATTTCCCTATCCAATTCTGTATCTTTGTTATCTGAGAAAGTGAGTCAGAAATAACAGAGATTTGTGAGCGCTTAAAAGTTAAACTCCTGCGAATTAAAAGATAATAATGCCATAAAGCTAAGAGACTTTATACAATAGCTAGAGGTATGCTAAGGCTAAAATAGTGACATTTATGAGTATTAAAGCCGAACTTTTAGAGGCGATCGCAGGAAAGAATCGAGGCTTGTTGGCTGATGAAATTGATAATGTTAGGGTTCTCTCTGCTATTCAGCAGTTAGAAGATCATAACCCTACTCCCAAGCCCCTAGAAGCCAAGGAACTGTTAGAAGGAGATTGGCGATTACTTTACACCACCAGTAAAGGAATTTTAGGACTAGATCGCTTTCCTTTATTTAAGTTGGGACAAATTTATCAGTGTATTCGCACTGCCGAAGCAAGAGTTTATAATGTGGCGGAAGTGTCAGGGTTACCCTGGTTAGAAGGTATTGTTAGCGTTGCTGCTCGATTTGAACCTGTTTCCGAACGTAGAATTAATGTGATCTTTGAGCGTTCTATCATAGGCTTGCAACGGTTATTGGGTTACAATTCCCCAAGTAAATTTATTGCAGAATTGGAACAAGGTAAAAAATTCCCTCCTCTTGATTTTAGTATTGAAAATCGAGAACAGAAGGGGTGGTTAGATATTACCTATCTAGATGAAGATATGCGAGTTGGTAGGGGTAATGAGGGGAATGTATTTGTTTTAGCTAAAGAAAAAGGCAATATTTAGCTGTTTTCTTGGAGCTTTTGCCCAATTTTGGGTTCTTCCCCTCCTAGTAACCTTTGAATATTATTGCGATGGCGGAGGATGACATAGCCCCCAGCTAGCGCAGCAAAGATAATATAGGGAACAGGAAGATGGAGTAGGATGGCACAAATAGTAACTGCCACTGCACCCATAATCGAACTTAGGGACACAATACGGAATAATGCCAGAGTAATGGCAAAAGTTGCAAATGTTCCTAGTGCTAGTAGGGGACTCATCACTAGCAAAACTCCTAAACTGGTGGCAACGGATTTTCCCCCCGTAAACCCCAGCCAGATAGATTTACTGTGACCGAAAATCGCCGATAGGGCGACTACTATGATCAGCCAAAATTTCCAACTCAGAGGCAGCAAATTAGAGGCATCATAGACGTAAAAGGCTTTGACTAGTAAGACTGCCAATGTGCCTTTTAATACGTCAATAGTAAATACTGCGATCGCTGGTACTTTCCCTATAGTTCGGAGGACATTGGTTGCACCAGTTGAACCAGAGCCGTGTTCCCTAATATCAATTCCCTGTAAATACTTTCCTGCTAAATAACCAGTAGGAATTGAACCAAGCAGATAGGCAACCAAAACCAGTAATAGACTAATAGTTAATGAAACTATCATTAATTCCCCCCTAACTTTAATATGAGTATCCTGATGGATTAGAGCGTGGTTCTTGAGTAAAAGCCAGCCATAAGGGGAACTTGAGTAAGGAAAGATTAATTAACCCTTCGCTCTCGTCAATAATAATTAGCGGTAAAAGTTTATCCCTTAATAGGCGTTCTGCTCTCTGCTCTAAGACTTCGGCGGAGTCAAATAAAACTACACCTCGTTCCGAGCCAAAATCACTACGAGAAATCCCCAAACAGTCTTGTAAACCTCTGCGCCATTCTCCCAGTTTTTCAGGAGTATCCACCAAGACCAAATTCCTACAGCGATCGCCATATAATCGATGTAATACAGAAATAGTTGCTGAAGCTACCAGGATATTTTGCAGACGGGTATCCATCCCTTTAATTGCGCCTCTTCCTCCTTGAGTAAAAAACCAATCCTGTACTCTTTCTGCATGAATTGGCTCAAAAGTTCGCCTTAATTGCCAAGGAGGACCATAATAATCGGGACGGGTCCGATATTGGTCTAAAATTTGGCTAATTTTTCGGGTTTGCTCCGCAAATGCTCGCTCAGTAAACTGGGGTTGGGGTGCTTGTTGGGGTTCATGATTTCTCGAACGTCTTGGTTCACGGGGTTGGGTTCTAGCTTCTACCGAAAGTAATTGTAACTGTTCGGCTGCTGTTGCCAAGTCTTGCAAACTACCTACTAGATATTCCTTAAAACCCTGTACTCGCATTGCTAAGTCTTGAGAGACTCCTGCAAAATTAGTCCGCATTTCTTGGCGGATTCTTTCTCTTCTTCGTTCTAGCTTCTCAATATCAATTAACAAGTTATTTTTTCTGGCTTTGAGTTCCTGCATTCCCTCTTCTACCATACGCCCAATAGTTTCTTGGGTATCCCTAATCTGTTGCAAGATTGCAGCTTCTTTTTGGGTTTGCAGTTGTTGAATTTCTTTTTGTAAATTTGCTTTTTGCTGTTCTAGGGCTGCAATATCAGAAGTTAATTCAGGTTGAGTATCTTGAATTCCAGATTCATCAGTAATAGTTTCAGATTTTTCCTCTTCTAGCCAACTATCAGCAACTAATTCTGTTGTAGTTTCGGTTTCTGTTGATTCTTCGGTAAATATTTCTGTTTCCGAATCCCCATCATCTAATAACTCTTGCTGGTCTGTATTTGATTTTTCTAGTTGTGCAGTGGTGGAAACAACTTCTACTTCATCGTCCCAAATATCAGTAACAGGTTCAGTAATTATTTCCTTTGACTTCACTGAAGGGATAACAATCTCTTCTTTAGTTGATTCTATTTTAGTCTCAGAATCAGAAACATCATTAGTTGTGTATGCTGAATCCAGAGAATCATCATTAACGGGTAAATTTGATTCAGGAATGGGGTTGTTTTCAGAATTCATTGATAGTAATAACTAATTAAGAACAATCTCAATACTTTATGATTTTTGAGGACAATATTTTTCTAAGCAGTTGACCAAAGTTTTAGCATCAAAAATAATTGGTAAAAAGTGAATGCTATTAATTTCCCGAAAATAGAATAAAATTGGGACTGGTTGCCAAAAAATACGCCAATTTGACCACTCACTATAGGGGAAGCGACGAATGAGATTTCCTGAACGATAGACATCTAAGGCTATTTCGGTAAATTGCAGTCTAATGGCTACTGTCTGAAACATGAGAAATAAACCAAAGATGGATATTACAGCAGCGACAATAATATTGACCAAGGATAGAGGAATTGCCAAGATAACCAAAAATATGGGAATTTTATAGTTCGGTTTTAGTTCTATAATTTTTTCCCTAGATGGAGAAGTTTCTATTTCTGTGGTCATTGTTCTGTTTAACTCATTGCGCTGTTTTATCTTTCCCATTGTAAAGCTAAGGTAAAGGGAAGTGAAGAATAGACCTATTGCATAAGTTCAGAATCAATTACCATTCATCTTCTACTACTGGTTCTAATTCTTCCTCTTCCCAACTATCTTTCATCGGTTGAACTACCCTAGAAATAGCATCCTTGACAAAGGCTTTAACAAATTCATCTTTGCGAGTAAGTTGAAACTGTTGTTGTAGTACCTCTGTCATTCCTCCGTCACCCCAATTGCGATCTCGCCTAAAATACTCAATAAAACTTTTACCAGCAATACGGGTTAGGTAAGCTGCGGATACTGCTTGGATGGCTTTCCCCACAATATAGGTTGCAAAGTGAAACTGTAAGGCTCTAGCCAGTAAGTCGATCGCACCTTTAACTACTCCTAAACTTACTAGAGTTTTCCCCAAAGATAAAGCTAATTCTTTGCCCCTTTCGCTGTCTAATTCACAGTTGTAGATGCGTCCAATTTCTACTACCATTTGAGCGTTAACTGCTGCGGTGGCTAACATATCTACAACGGGTAAGGGTGTAACTGCAATTACTCCTGCACCAATCCACTGATAGCGATCGATTATCTTATCTGCTTGTCTGCGTCTTTGTCTATCAATAATTTTTCGGGCATCTTCTCCCAAACGATGGGATTGTAATAAGATATTGTCGGCGATTAAGTCTTCTCCTTCCGCACGCAATACTGCAACTAATCTTTTAATAAGAGGTACGATTTCAGGTTCGGGTTCAATAATATCCCCACTGCGTAACTCTACTGGTTGGGGGTTAGCTGCAACTGCAATTACATCTGCTGAGGAAATAAAGTCTTTAACTTTGGCTTTAAGGTGTTTCAGGATGAGGTTTTTGTCTTCTTCAGTGTAGAGATCGGTTTTATTTAATACTAACAGCGATCGCTTTCCTAATGTGGCTAAGTCGTACAGGGGTCTATATTCCGACTGACGCAAATCGTTGTCTATTACAAATAAGAGTAAATCTGCTTCTGTTGCTAAATGTCTAGCAATTGATTCTCGTTCTGTTCCTGCAATACCAGCTTCTAAGATACCAGGAGTATCAGTGATCAGAATTTCTCTTGCTACTCCTTGGAGTTTTAAACTATAAGTCTCTCCTTCAGTGGTAGTTCCCATAGTAGGGTTAACATTTCCCACAATTTCTCCTAGGAGACTGTTAACTAGAGAGGTTTTCCCTGCTGAACCCGTACCAAAGACAACGACTCTTATTTCCCCTCTGGCTAAATCTGCTTCTATTTCCTGCGATCGCTTAAAAAATGCTTCCCTAGCAATCCTATCCTGAATCTGCCCTACTTGTTGGCTAATGGCTTTAAGATTTTGTGCTGCTGCTTGGGTTTTGTCTTCTGGTACTCTAGCAGTAACGGGACGCTTGCGAGATTTTTTACGAGAGCCTTTGGGGGTGTAAAAGTTAAAATAATAAACAAATCCTGCGATGAGCAGTCCAATCAAAATAATTAGCAACAATAACAGGAAATTTGCTAAAAAAGGAGCAGTAAAAGCCACTTGAAGATAAAGGCGGTAGAGAGAAGTCACCAACCAAATTGAGAGTCCTAAGATAAGACTCAAGCCAACAAATAGAATCAGCAGACGGAATAGGGACATTTACTCAGTAAGCAGTAATCAGCAATCAGTAATCAGTAATCAGTTATCAGTTATCAGTTATCAGTAAGCAGCAATCAGTTATCAGTTATCAGTTATCAGTAAGCAGCAATCAGTTATCAGTTATCAGTTATCAGTAAGCAGCAATCAGTTATCAGTTATCAAAGATTAACCATATCTATAACTACTTTTTCCGCTTGTCCTTGTTGCCATTGAGCTACTATATTTAGAGTACCTTCAAGAAACTGTTTGCTACAACCACGACGTTGAATTTTACCGCTAGAAGTTTGGGAAATGGTACCAGGTTTGATAACGGCGATCGCTACTGCTTGGGTATCTAATTCCTGATAAGTAAGACTTCCTGTTTCTGTTGTGCCCGATAAGCAATAGATATCTTGCAAAAGTAAACTTTTTATCAAAATTCTTTACTTGCTATTCGCTACTCCCTACTGTACTTTGCGATCGCTCTATAGTTAAGAAGTTATTCGTTACTAAAAAAAACTTAGAATATGGAACTTATATTACCGAAAATGAATCAGAGTAATCAGATATTTCCTATCATGCCATTAGGGCAATAATCTTTAATCTCTAGCAATCTAGTTATTTTTCTTTATTTTCGATTTATGATGTTGACAGTTAATTTTGCTGCTGGTAATTTGTCTAAAATTTGGACTCGTATTATCAAGATTAGTAGCCTAGCTAGTTTAGGCATTATGTTAGGGCTGGTTCCTCAATTTACCTCTCAGTATTATAGTATTTCCTTCGACTATAATGCCTATGCTAGAGATTATACGCAACAAGAAATGGTTAATTATGCTAGGGCAGGTTTGCAAATTGAAATGCTCAGGAGAAAAACTTATCAAGAAATCAAAAAAGAAACTAATCAAAGACCTCCTAATATTGTTTGTAATCGACCTGAAACCATAGAGCAATTATCTCCTAATATCCGTAGAATCGCTAGCAATTACTGTCAGGGAACTATCAATATTATCCGAAACAATAATTTAAGTATTCAACGCTTCAATGAATTAAAAAGAGATTATGACCGTGGAGGAGAATTCCATCAACAAGTACAGCAAACGCTAATTCGTTTTCAAAATCAAAAATTAAGATAGGCAGAATAAGATACTTATGAAATTGACAAAAGCTAATAGCTAATAGCTATTAGCTAATTAAAAACTTAGTAGGGGATCTGAATTTACGCTGCATTACCAAAACGAATTTTGAGATAATCTTCTTCCATTTTTGCTCCTGATGGTTTTAGTGCTGCTAATGCTTGGGGTAATACTAGATTACGACGATGATTCCCGATCCTAACATTTAGTTCATCTCCAGTTTTATTAAGTTGAATTTGCTCTTTAGGGATACCTGGTAAATACAATTCCAGACTGTAACACCCCTTTTCTTGTAATACTCTTACAGTATTTTCCTTGTAGTAAACTTGGGTAGGGTCTTCATCTCCGTAAAGAATTTCTTTTAATTTATCTAAGGCTTCTAAACCACACATTTCTTCAGAAAATAGTGGTACTTCTTTTACTGGTAAAGGATGGAAGTTATCATAAATTTCTTGCTTATATACTTGCTGATTTGATTTCCATCTTTCAAAGAAAGGATCACTAACAGAATCGGGAATAATACGATTTGCAACTACTAAATCAGTCGCTACATTATATAAACTTAAGTAAGCGTGGGCGCGTAAAGATTCCTTAATCACCATTTTTTCAGGATTCATCACTAACCGCACCGAAGTTAGAGTATTGTCTGTTAATACCTTTTCTAAAGCCTCAATTTGCTCATAAAACTCATAGGGTGCATCCATTACTTCCTTATCAGGAAGAGAAAAACCGGCAATGGGTCGGAAAATGGGTTCTACAATAGGACGTAACGCAGCGGACATTCCTTGCAACGGTTTGTAAAAACGTCTCATATACCAACCCCCCACTTCAGGAAGACTCAGTAGTCTTAAAGCTGTTCCTGTAGGTGCAGAGTCAATAATTAAGATTTCAAAATCCCCTTCATCATAATGACGTTTCATTCTCACTAAGCCAAAAATTTCATCCATTCCTGGCAAAATTGCTAATTCTTCTGCTTGGACTCCCTCTAGACCTCTAGCTTGCAAAACTTGGGTAATATAACGCTTAACTGCACCCCAATTTCCCTCCAACTCCATTAGGGCATCTAATTCCGCACCCCAGAGATTAGGACGTACTAACTTTGGTTCGTGTCCCAACGACCTATCAAAGCTATCAGCAAGAGAGTGAGCCGGGTCAGTACTAAGTACTAATGTTTTATACCCAAGTTCAGCACAACGAAGTCCAGTTGCTGCTGCTACGGAGGTTTTACCAACTCCGCCTTTGCCAGTCATCAGAATTACGCGCATAGTGAGAATTTTGTCCTAACTGAGAGAAATTTACATTACTTTATTATTATTGTTAACCTTTTTTACGGCAAAAGAGAGTCGGTTGCAAGGGTTAGTAACGCAAAAGTTAAAAATGCGTCCCCCCACTGCCTCCCATTCGCGAGAGCGCAGTTTTAAGTAATTATTGATCTAATTTTCAGGTTGCTCTCATGTAAATTGCGGTATATTTGTTAATATTGATTCGGAAAATTTAGTCATGTCACTTTGTATTCTTATTGTATCTTAATTATACTGAACAATCCCTAGTCTAATTTATATTGAGATGGAAATTACTGGTTTTTATAGAGCCATTTTAACTTTGTTAAATATATATAATTGGTAGTTGCGTTAAATATATAGACATAAATTGCCTTCTCAAAAGATTGTTTTTTATTGCTTTTTTTCAGGCTTTGTGTGACTTTACCCATATAATGACCAAACTTTGAATCATATCTTGACCACAGTTGAACGCAATCTAAGGGGTTTCAAGCAACAATCAACATAACATTTTGTATCAAATCATGACCGCGTGTCGTAAATGTGAATCATAATAGAGCCAAAAGTTTTTGGATTAAAAACAGGAGGTAGTACGCAATAATATTCGTGAAAATCATCAAGCTCGTTTCAACTTTGATGACAATATATGGTTCAAAGTGACTAATATATGGTTCAAAAGTATGTAACGCCGCTTTCTTACGGCGCTCTACTTTAAACTCTATGCGTCTAGTTCCCGTCTACAGCATGGGATTTTCAAATGAACAGTAACGAATTTGAACACTGGTGCAGGCAGCAGAATTATCCCACACAAACAGTTGATTTAATTGCTGCAATTAGGTCATCCCCACCTTCACGTAGAGTACAGGGACGAACCAAAAATGTAAGTGGGGTTTATCCGAGTAGGAAGATGGGTGTCACAATTCAATTTGAGAGTCAAGAGTGTGGAGTTGTGGGCTATTTATCAAATGGAACATGACCCCGATGTTTTAGAGTTCTACGACCAACCACCACCCTTCAAAATTCAGTATAAAAATAATAAAGGGCGTAATATAGGTCACTATCATACTCCTGAGTTTTTTGTACTGCGACAAGAAGGTGCGTGTTGGGAGGAATGGAAAACAGTCAAAGAATTGGAGAAACTATCACAGAAATATCCTGGACGTTATCAAAAAACAGCATCGTCCGAATGGCGTTGTCCACCAGGAGAAGCCCATGCTGCAAAGTTTGGTTTAAAATACTGCGTTCGTACAGATGGCGAATTGAATGAGGTTTTTCCCCAGAACCTCATGTTTTTGGAGGATTACCTGGGATTTAAATCAAATTTAGCTTCTGAAGCTACTTCCCAAATCATAGAATTAGTTACTGATAATCCTGGAATCACCATTGCTGCATTACTATCCGAGTTAATAGGGATATGTGCCAACGATGTATATATCTTGATTGCAATGGAGCAACTATACGTAGATTTGTCCGATGTGCATATTATTGAACATTGGCGGACAAGACTATGGATAGACCAGCCAACATGTGATGCTTATAACAGGACATCTGAAGTATCTAGTAATACCAGTATTGCAAGTATATATCCCACAAAATTCTTACCAAACACAGTCTTGATGTGGGATTCACAGCTATGGACTTTAGTTAACTATGGCGAAACAAAAACTACACTATTACCGGAGTCTGGCTTTCCAATAGAGTTACCTACTTCGTTCTTTCTTCAATTGTTTGATAGTGGTGCGATTCACGTCCACGATGAAGCCACAGATATAACAATTAATGAAACTGTACGTAAAAAAATGGATGGTGCTTCTCCTGCCCACTTAAAGGAAGCGAACCGAAAATTTAATATCGTACAGGCATATTTTCAGAAGAATACAGATATTTATAAAGACATCAAACCTCGCACTTTACGTAGATGGGTGCAACAATTCCGTGAAGCAGAATTGGAATATGGTTGTGGATATGTGGGTTTGCTACCCCGCACTTCAAAAAAAGGCAATAGAAAACCCAAAGCACCTCATGAATCGAGCGAACTATTAAATAAATTTATTACAGAACATTTTGAAACACCAAGGCAAGCAACAGCAGCTTCCGTATATCGGGCATATGTTAGAGCCTGTAGCACCTTAAATCTACAACCTCTCTCGAATCGGACTTTCTACCAGCGTCTTAAATTTCGCCCAATCCATGAGCAGACTTTAAAGCGTAAAGGAGCAAAAGCCGCATATGCAACAGAGCCATTTATCTGGGAATTAACCAAAAATACACGCCCTCACGGAAATCGTCCTTTTGAAATAGTACATATAGACCATACAGAACTCGATATTGAATTACGCTCCCAAGCTACAGTTCGATTATTAGGAAGACCTTGGTTAACATTACTAACTGATGCCTATTCTCGAAGAATATTAGCAGCTTATCTGACTTTTGATGCCCCTTCTTATCGGTCTTGTATGATGGGGCTACGTATTTTAGTCCAACGCTTCAATCGTTTCCCCTCAACCCTTGTGGTAGATGGTGGCAAAGAATTTCACAGTATATATTTTGATACCTTACTTGCGCGTTATCATTGCACCAAAAAAGTACGTCCTGGTGGCAAACCCCGCTTTGGGTCGGTTATTGAAAGATTATTTGGCACGACAAATACTGAGTTGATATTCAATTTACTGGGTAATACCCAAGCAAGTAAACAACCTCGCCAACTGACTAAAACCGTTAACCCCAAAAATCTTGCTGTTTGGAATCTAGGAGATTTATATACTCACCTTACCCAGTGGGCTTACTCCATCTACGACAAGAACTTTCATGAATCATTAAATACATCTCCCCATGAAGTTTATACACAAAGGATGAAGATGGCGGGAGAACGCTTACATAGAAGTGTTGCTTACAACGAAGATTTTATAATGGCAACACGTCCAACCAATACCAAAGGAAAGGCTCGCATTCAGCCAGGGCAAGGAATTAAAGTCAATTACATTTACTACTGGAGTGATGCCTTCCGTAATCCAACTTTAGAAAAAACTGACGTACCAGTGCGTTATGACCCTTTTGATATGGGAATAGCTTATGCCTATGTTGAGGGACGCTGGGTTAGATGCATATCACAATATTACAGTAGTTTTGTTGGACATACTGAGAAAGAAGTGCTGTTGGCAGCCTCCGAAATCAGACAGTCAGCCAAACGTAATGCGACCAAGATGAACTTGAATTGCGTTACGTTTAGCTGACTTCATCAACCATGTTCAAGAGCATGAAGCTTTGTTAATGCAAAGATTGCGTGACTTAGAAAATAAAGTTGTGATTGAAAATTGTATACCGGACATATCCGTATCACAATCCATTCCTTTTAGCCAAAATAATGGAGCCTACCCAACTGTTAAAGAGGTAAATTTAAATCTCCATTCTTCTCAAAATGCTTCCCCACTGGATGTAACACAATTACCAATATTAGAGGAATACTGCTGATGCCCAGGAAATCCAAAGCTCAATTATTGGAGCAATTTAAAGAGTACGCTGTGTTACATCCCAAGTTAGCAAAGGTTGATATGCATCTGATGCGTGCAATTCGAGAACCCACGGGATTTGCTCATGTACTGATCTCATGAAGATTGGTACTGGAAGTAATGCTGGTAAGCTTTTAGACCAACTGGATTGGATTAAATCCATGACCAATGTTACAGGGGTATTGCATATTTTAATTGGCACTTACGAATTGTTAGATTTCCGTAATTTAAGCGGTCAAGCATCCCGCAGAGGATTGGATATCCACTTCCCTCGTTATCTGTACCAAAACGAACAAGACCGTTTGGATTTCCAATCCGTGTTATTAG
>JASJEK010000324.1 GCA_030064915.1 Xenococcaceae cyanobacterium MO_234.B1 | reverse complement strand
GTAACTGTCGAGAAGATAATATGCTGTCTGGTCTTGGTCATAGTTAGGAGAAAGTTCTACTTCAATTACCACATCGTGTGGACCATGGGCTAATGCACCATCTAAGTCAAAGAAGCAGAAAGTTAAAATCGACAGGAAAAAAATGCAAATGCCTTTAACTGCATCTAAGACGTTAAAACTATCCCATTTCATATATTTTACCTTGATGTCAGTTAGATTTTTTGACTAGCCGCTTTTCTAAAAATTCGACAATTAGATAGACAAGAGGGTGAATACGACAATAAATACTGCAAATGCACCGCCTGTTTTGATCTGCAATTTCCTAAAGGGCAATTTTTTTTCTAAACCTAAATTTCCTAAAACTAGATAACCACATAAAGCAGCTATGGAAGCAGCTAAAAATCTATAAATGGGAGAAACGCTCAAGCGGAAATAATAATAAGTCAACACATTCATCAGACTTATTCCTTGAAGTGTGGGTATTGGCATATTTGCCCAAGTATTCCCACCGTCTGTTGATTTAAAGAGATTGGTTTCCGATACTCCATAAATGGTCTGATCGACAGAGTATGACGGGGAAAATTTAATTAGCGTAGTTGGTGGCCAAAAACCGTACAT
Organism: Xenococcaceae cyanobacterium MO_234.B1; assembly: GCA_030064915.1. Lineage (GTDB taxonomy): Bacteria > Cyanobacteriota > Cyanobacteriia > Cyanobacteriales > Xenococcaceae > JASJCP01. The sequence continues at coordinate 6,390 of JASJEK010000324.1, read as the reverse complement.
ATTTGCTAAGGAATGATTGTTATTCAGCAGATCATCGCCAACCCGAGTAAAGGTTGTTCCCCCATTAACGGTTTTAAACAATCCTCTTCCTCTGATGCTCATAATTAGAGTTTGATCATTTTGATAATCGGGAGATATAGCCACAGCTTCTACATAACCATCGTCCCCATCAGCAGTGCCTGCTAATTTGCTCCAACTTTTCCCTCCATCTCTGGTGACAAACAGACCTGCTTCAGTACCGGCAAAAACAGTTTGGTCTACCTTGTAGCTAGGTGAAATAGCTAACTTAATATCTTCCTCCATTGAGGGAATAGCGTTGCTTACTAGCTGCCAGGTTTTACCTCCATCCACTGTCTTGTATATACCATCCTTAACTCCTGCATATAAAGTTTTGTCCGCAGCAAAATCTGGGGAAATAGCTAAATATACTACTGGTTGACTTTTGACATTTCCTACCACCGAGAAGTTGAGACCTCCATCAGTGGATCTGAGAATAAAATCTTTTCCACTATCTTGCATCGAGCCTAAATAAACAGTGCCGTCAGAGGCAAAGTTAGGTGAAATAGCCATTGAGTATTTAGTAGCTCTATTTAATGGACCTGGTTCATTAGTTAGGGGAATTTTCTGCCAATGCTGACCTCGATCTGTAGACTTTAAAAAATAGGTCCATGAAGGGGAAAATAGGGTTTTGTCTTCACGATAGTTAGGGGAAAAATCGATCCCGAATAAACGGGCTACATAACCATCTTGGAGAATCCTTTTGGCAGTGCGTTTGAGAAAATTGTCTCTCTCTAAACCTTTGTTGATAGTTGTCCATGTCACTCCTTGGTCATGGCTGATGTAAGCTCCACCCAAGTAAGTAGTAACGGCAACAGTAGAGTCATTTTGATAATCTGGTGATAACCCTAAACCGACGATAATATTTGATGATAAGGTATTTACTTCTCTCCAAACACGTCCACCATCTGTCGATTTAAATAGCCCATCAAAACCAGCTAGGAAAATGGTTCGATCCTGGCTATAGGTCTGGGAAATACTCAAATCGCTGAAATGAGGTCGGTTAAAATTAGGTAGCTCGGCTTGATCGTCTTTAGTCAGACCTTTACTAGATTTTTTCCAGCTTTTTCCCCCGTCATTGGAGCGAAAAACTCCCTGATGCCAGGTAGAAGCCAAGATAGTCGAATCTGTTTCATAGTTGGGGGAGATTGCCAAAGACGTAATTGCTCGCTCCTGGATGCCGTTATTTACTTGGGAAAAAGAAACACCGCCGTCAACTGTTTGCCAAATCCCCTCTTGTTCAGTTCCCACCCAAATAGTTTGATCGGAAGTAAAGTTAGGGGAAATTGCTACAGCTCTAATCGCACCACTATTTTCGAGGGTAGCAAGCTGCTGCCAAGTTTCACCCCCATTGTCAGAAAAGAAGAGATTACCTTGAGCGTCGCCAATGGTAATCTGGTCTTTTTGAGCGGGGTCAAAGGCTACAGCAGTGATTTTATTATCTCCTGCTATAACTTGCTCCCAACTTGCGCCACCATTTTCTGTTTTATAGAGTCCTGTTTCAGTTCCAGCAGCAAAGACCAGATCAGCAGAATTAGGCGCGATCGCAACTAGGTCAATACTCAAGGTTTCCAGTCCTTGATTGACTTGGCTCCAGGAATCTCCTCCATTTTCTGATTTGTAAATTCCATCTCCTAAAGTAGATAAAAAGAGAATTTTTGGAGATTGAGCAGCAATATCTAAAGCAGATAATTTATGTTGATAATCTAAACCTTTTACTATTCTTTGCCAACTATCACCTCCATCTTTTGACTTGAATAAGTTCCCTCGCACATTAATAAATAAAGTTCGATCTTGCTGATAGTTGGGAGATATTTCTACTGCAAAAATATCATCATGGGGATAGTGGGCTAAGGCAGCTTTGACGTCAAAAATCAACCATACCACAGTTAAAAGTAAACTTAAAATGGTAACTTTGAATAAGCCATACTTCTTATTAAACATTTGATTTAGTTTGGTGAACAAGTCTTTTTATATAAGTAGTAAAATAAAACGCCTGTGGATTCGTGAGGTCGCGTTGCCTGGGGAAACCCCAGGCACTCGTGACGACCGTTCTGTCGGGGTCAGTACCAACATCTAATAGCAATGTTATCTTCCCAACACTAATACCCAATCTCCCTTCCCTGGCGTAGTGAAGTTCACTTGAGAGCCTCTTTTTACTGCACTTTCTTTAGTCAACGCCTTGGTTCTCGGATTAAACCACATTACCGATACCGACTCAGCACTAAGTTGGTCAAGATTCAGTGCAAAGTTACTGGTACCAGCAGTATAGACCAAAGCGTAGCTGCCGTCCGACGCACTAGTTGCTTGAATGTGTTGATCGTAATTTGAGCTTTGCCCGCTGACGATCATTGATTGGCTGGGTCTTAACTTCAGGAAATCAGGACCGAGGGCGTGCAGCAGTTGGCTGAGGTAACCAATGTGTGTTGCCCCCTCATATTGAAGTGCTTGGCTAAAATTTGACGTTGCGTCCCATATTCCTGACCCTCCATAGGAATGCCCAAAACCGCCGGCAAAGATGGTGAAATAGGCACGCCGACGAATATTATATGGTGTCGCAGGTTCCCCTCCTCCTAAATTGGTATTTTCATACCAGGCTTCCGCATCAAAAGTTGGTTTGGTTGGAGATTGCTCGTAGTCGTAGGCGATCGCCTCCCACACAGTCCAATTCCGACTGTCCTTACGGGGAAGATCGTCTGGGCAACACCACTGACTGGTCTGCCAGTTGTTAAAATCTACTAGAGTGTTCATGTTCGAGAGAGAAGTCCCACGCTGGAAGTCGGCATGAAGAGTCAAGAGCTTATTTCCCGTATCACCATCGCGAATTCCCTGAACCAGTGATTTCACCTTATGAAGAGCCAGCTCTTGTTTTCGACTATGACTGCCAGACTCACCAGCACCAAGCCAGATAATATTGTCGTCATCTTTATAACGATCTCCAATAAACCTGCCAAATTTATAGAGTGCATCGGCATCATAGTCTCTCACAATATACCACCATCCAGTGGCAATTGCGATGTACATACCTCGCTGGTTCGCTTCTTCTACTAGGTGATCTATTTGCTGAAAATGGCTCTCAATCGGCTGTAAATTACCAGTGAAGCCGGCTGGCTCTCCCTTGGTTCCCGTTCCCACCCTAATCATCACTACGTTATAGCCTTTACTCTTGCGATCGTCCAGCAACTGAATGCGTTGTTCGCGCTTTAGCTTAGAAAACTTCCAAAAAGTATCACCAATCCACACAAAGGGACTTCCGTCTGCACGTACCAAGAACCGCTTAGAGCTGTCTATCTTCAGCTTGGTTGGCACTGGGTACGCTGGCAGCTTAAGATCGAGTCCTTGGGAGGTTCCTGAATTTCCAGGGTTGGGTGCGATAGTCGGTTGTGCTGAAGCCAACGTCCCAGGTGTTATTAGATTAGATTTATTGTGGTCAAGATCCTGAACTCGAGCTACAAACACCAGAAAGACCAAGGTGAGTGGGAATAGTGGCCAAGAAAAGAAACGTCTCATTGTTAAACTTGGTCAGTTAAACTTAGTTAAGTAGTCGGACATAAATTTTGATGACTGTGTTAACTTTTGTAAAATCCTCAAACCCTATTGGAACAAGAGATATCTGTTTTTACATTTCTTAATACAGTGCCGTTTACTTATGTCCGACTACTTACAATTTGCAGCAAGTTGTACTTATATGTACTGCTACCATTTCTATTTCATCGGCAAGGAATTGGGGCAACTTGGGGAAAAGATGTCCGACTACATTCATCTTGTCGGTCAACTCAGGCAAGAAACAATTCTTAATTTGCTTAAACTCTATCGCCAAATAGTTCTGAACTTATTGGGGGAGGCTGAAAATCCCTGTAATTTAATCGGCGATCATTTCGATGAGGGGCTGATGCTGGCTCAGTCGCTCGAGACAAATCATCAAAGCTCAATTTTTCACTTATATTGCAATAAATTTATTCTCTGCTATCTATTTGGAGATTTCCCTCAAGCCTTTGAAAATGCAGCCAAAGCTGAAAAGTATCTAGATAGCGTTCGCTCGACTCTCACCGTGCCTGTATTTTATTTTTACTATTCTTTGGCTCAACTGGCAATGTGGACTGATGCGAAAAAATCAGAGCAACAAAGGATTTTGAGAATAGTTAATGCTAACCAAAGAAAAATGAAAAAATGGGCACATTATGCTCCGATGAACTATTTACACAAATATTATTTAGTAGCAGCCGAAAAGTATCGAGTTTTGGGTAAAAAATTTCAAGCAATTGAAGATTACGATCGCGCCATAGCCTTAGCCAAAGAAAATGAATTCATCCAAGAAGAAGCATTAGCCAACGAATTAGCAGGCAAGTTTTATTTAGCCTTTAAAAAAGATAAAATTTCGGAAATTTATCTTAAATAAGCTTGTTATTGTTACCAAAAATGGGGAGCAAAAGCTAAAGTTAAAGCCCTCGAAGAACAGTATGCTTACGCATCCAAATTATGAACCAACTCCAGTCCGAAGGGGTTACTTGTGTGGCTGTGGATTTAACTATGATTGGCAGCAAAGATACCACCATCGAGCGCTGGTATGGCAGTTTTATTTATAAGCTAGCAAGTAATTTGCAACTTTTAAGCAAATTTAATTTTCGTTCTTGGTGGCAAGAGCTCGATTTTCTCTCTTCAGTGGAAAAATTAAGAGAATTTATCGACCAAATTGTTCTTGAAGAATTTCCTCAAAAAATAGTCATCTTTATTAGTTCTTTATTAGTTCTATCAGAGCATTTCTGATTAGTGACACTAATTAGTGTCACTAATATTTTATGACTACCTATTTACAAGCTTGAGTAACTTGAGTAAGTTGGTAGCCCTCTAATTTGAACTGTAACTGATACTAATTACTTTTTCTCTCATTGACCCCGTGTGCAACTTTTTTTTTGCCATTAATTTTAGTAGCTTTCAGAAATGGAACTTTGCCAAAGACAGGCTGAACTCCTTATTCTGTCGTAGAAAGTTGCACACGGGGTTAATGTAGGGTGATGCTAGAAGTATTTACAACATGGAACAACTCAGCCTCGATCGATTTGGTCGTATAGAAATTCCTGAAAAAATACGTCAACAATTAGGAATTAACAATGAAACCAAGTTATCCTTAAAAGTTGAAAATGGTCAACTTATTCTTAAACCCTTAAAACCAGAACTAGAAACCTACTATGAAGATGGAATACTGGTCTTTCAAGCTGAACCAATAGGTAATCCAGAAACAATTATTGATGACCTGAGAACCGAAAGAATTAATGAATTAATATCGTGGTAAAAGCCTTATTTGATACAAGTGTTTTAGTCGCTGCATTATGGGCTAATCATCCTAAACATTCAGCTTGTATTTCACGATTAAAAAAAGTTAAATCGGGCAATCTTCAAGGAATAATTTGCACTCATACTTTAGCCGAACTCTATTCCGTTTTAACACGCCTTCCCCTCAAACCTCCTGTTTCTCCCCCACTTGCACAACAATTAATAAGAGAAAATTTAGCAGAATTTGAGGTAATTTCTCTCTCTGCTGAAGATTATCAAACCGTTATTAATAAAATGGTAACTTTGAATTTAACAGGAGGTGGAATTTATGATGCTTTAATTACTCAAGTTGTTTTTAAAGCAGAGGTAGATCACTTACTTACTTTAAATCCTAACCATTTCATACGTCTTGGTGAAGAAATAGCAAAATTAGTAGAAGTACCAACATAAAATGTACTGCGATCGCTTGTAGTGAAGGGAAAGAGCGATCGCGTTGAATTTCCGACTAGAAGTTAGGGTGCGATCGTTTGTAGTGAAGAGAAGGTGCGATCATGCTTTATTTCAGAGCCGAAGTTAGGGTGTGATCGCTTGTAGTGAATGGAAGGTGCGATCGCTTTGAATTTCCGAACCGAAGTTAGGGTGCGATCGTTTGTAGTGAAGAGAAAGCGCGATCGCGCTTTATTTCAGACTAGAAGTGAGGGTGCACTCGCCATTTCCTTTATCTTTATTCCTCATCATCCGGCAATTTTTCCATCTCCTGAGCAATGAGACTCTGAAAATCCTCTCCACAATGAACATTCAAATGAATCGTAGCAGCCAATAATTCTGCCAAAATTTCAGCTTGTTGTCTAGCACTCAGGTGAGGTAACTGAAGCTGATGGATTAAGGCAGTGACGTTTTGGCATTCTGAGCCTAATTCTGCAATTAATATACTCAGAGTTGAACTATCAACGGAAAGAGAGCGATCGCGAATCTGCATAGTTATTTCCCTAATCGTTTGAGTGCTTGCTTAATACCCTTCTCAAAGGCGCGAATCTCAGTTTCCCAATGTCTGATTAA
>JASJEK010000065.1 GCA_030064915.1 Xenococcaceae cyanobacterium MO_234.B1 | reverse complement strand
CCCTCTGCCCGCAAGCCGATCTGTTGAAGTGCCTCCAGCTGAGCTTCTGGAAAGTCGTTACCACCACTTGCGGAGAGGCCATTTACTGTACTAATTAGGTCATCTCTGCTGCTAGTAACGCTCAGATCGGTGCGGTAGACAAAGTCTCCACCGCTACCAAATGGGGAGATGGGCTTATCAATAAAGCTAGCGATACCAAACTGGGCATCAAGACCTTGATTGGTAACTAATTCGTCGTAAAGCTGACCATACTGACCATCAGTTCCCTGGAGTTGAGGCAGGTCGTCGTTGAATGACCCCGACAGGTCTTGCGTTAGCACGATGTCCACGACAGGTGGAATATCAGGCACTTCGATCGTGAAGTTGAACATCAAAGGGTCAATGTCAGAGAGGGACTTTTCCTCACCTGCAACGGGCTTAAAAGTTACTTCAATGTTTGTCTCAGCCCGCTCCTCGATTTCAATTTCGTCATCGTCAACTTCAACAATGAGTGCCTCTACACCGAGGTCGAATGTCAGCGGATCGGGTAAGTCAGGGAAGGGTAGGTCTGGTGGAAGTGGGGGCAGGTCTGGAATGAAAAGCTTGGCTTCTGCTAGTTGATCGGGCGTTAACTCGATAGAGTTCCCCCCGCTAAATACATTGCCATCGCTATCAAGCAGAAACACTCCTTCCGGAATTTCAGTTAAGTTGAAAAACAGCTGTTCATCATCATCAAGGTCTAACCCATCATCATCATCATCATCATCATCGTCTACAATAACTGTAATGTCGCTCCCGAAGTGAAGGAAATCACCTTCATCTCCCATTATTGCCTCGGGTGCTATGATGCGTAAATCATCATCATCATCGTCATCATCATCGTCTAACGACTCAATTGAACTATCTATTGAGAAACTTTCCTCTTCGATGATAGTTTTCTAGTTAAAACCCACCTTCCCCAAAATTCAAAGAGTGCGATCGCTTTTTTGGGAAAATTAGGGCGATCGCCAATATCCCCACAATCCAATATACAATAAAAAAAGAAGCTTCTCGACTAATCATCATGTAGAGGCTTCCTTAAAAAGTTATGCGATCGCATTATTGATTGTAAGATTTAGGGAATAATAAAGTTAGATATTGAAATAAATATCAAGCACTTAATGATAACAGCGAAACAGGCTATTAAAGCATCAATATTGTGTCAATACTTATCTAATTATTATCAACCAATTCAATTATTTCGCTTTGACAAAAAGAGACAATAGATATTCATTATTGCAGGAATTGAGGAAGGAATAGAATTTATTGTTTATTCTGATGGTAACTGGAGGTTTACAGATAATGAGCAAACCTAATTTCAAACAAATGAGTTTAACTGAACTCAGAAAATATGTTTTATCTCATCGAGAAGATATGGAAGCCTGGGATGAATATGCCGATCGTCCTCGTCCTAATTCTATTTTAGTGACTGATGATACTCCCACTATACAACAAGAACAAATTATCAATAGGTTAATCCAGCAAAAAAAATCAAGTTAAAAATACACTCCATTTTTAGCCGATCACGAGGAACGAGTGAACCTCTCTCAAAGAGGTCAGCGAAGCGGCTCGCCGAAGGCGCAGCTTCGCGGCGCGCATTTTCCCAAAACTTAAGGAGATGCGGTCTTTTTTTTAGCGGTCTTTTTTTTAGAAGATATATGACTACTGAAAAGACAAAGATTAAATTATTTTTTAGAAATTGATCGCTTTTTCGGAGTAATTTTATCAAGCAGGAATTTGAGTTTCTATATATTCGACAAAGCTAGATGGCTGGGGAATCTCATCACCATCTTCTATCATTCCCTCTAAATGAAACTCTATTGCCTCTTGAATTAAAGTTTTAACTTCTTCTACTGTATCTCCTACTGCTACACATCCTGGCAAATCTGGAACATAAGCACCATAACTATCTTGTCCTTTTTCAATAATTACGGCATAGCGCATTGTTATTTCTCCTCATCTAATTGAGCTTGTTGCAAAATACTTTTCAAAGTACCAATTGGAACATCTTTACTTGGTTTCCCTGCTACTGTCACTTTACCTTTTTTAATTGGGTGTTTGTACTGTCGATGGCTTCCCCTTGTTTTTGCCAAGTACCACCCATCTCGTTCTAATATTTTGATTACATCTTTAACTTTCACTTGTTATAAGTAGGTCATGACGTTCTAAAAAAATTAGTATTGTAATAATTTTATTTTTACTCTTGATTATTTTTGCGCTCGTCAAAAAAAGAACACAAATATGTTAGTCGTAAAAAAAAGATCGCAGTACGTACTGCATACAAAAAAGAGTTGTACTTGCCTTATGGTTGCGATCGCTTGGTTACTAGCCAAGTCGATATTAACAGTAAGTTGTCTTAAGAAAAAATGTTTAAATATGTTTTTATTAATTATTATTTTTAATAAATCATCAGAAGAATTAGATTTTTGATGAGGCAACCAAGTAGGGAAGAAGTTAATAGTAATTTCATGGCAATCAACAATTATTAAAAACTAGAATTTTAACTTGTATTTACTTAAGCGAAAAGAGTCTAATAACACTGTTTTTCTTGCTTTGCTATCTTATCCTTAATATACTTAGGAATACCCAATCTAGCAGTTTGATAAAGACGAGAAAACTCCTGTAGAAAGTGCTTGGCTACTGTTGTATTTTTAATAATTAATACAGTTTCATCATTATTGAGATTAGCAGTATTAGACCAATTATGTGAGCCAGTAATTACAATATCGTTATTAACCGTAGCAAATTTATGGTGCATTTTGTCTCCAGCAGGTAATTCAGCAATACCTACTGTTTTGATGGGTTGTTGCCAAGGATTATTATTAGATTCATACTTACAACTTTTAAGTAAAGCAACTCCTAACATATCTAACCCTTCGCTGTAATCTCGAAAAGCAAAATCTTTATCAATTAAAACTTTAATCTTGACTCCTTCTTGCGACTCACCCTGTAAAATATCTGCTAGTTTTTGTTCGCTAAAAACAAATAAAGCCAAGTTGATAGAAGAAATACCATCTTCTAGGGTTTTTCCAATCAATCCATTAGTACTTAATTGCCAATCTTGTTGTTTAGAAGTAGGAGAAAACTGAATCGTAAGAGTTGTATTATCCCAACTTATTGTTTGAGGAGAACGCCACGGCTTATTTAAACCAAATTGACTGTTCATACTTCCGCCTATTCCATCACCCCACATATAGTTAAATTCTTCCGTAAATAATTGAGCTACTTGAGAATTATTAATCCTAAGTAAATTATTAACATTACCTTTAGTTTCAGGATTACTAAAATCTCCATGAATACCACTTAAAGTAAAATTGGCTGAACCAGTAATAACTATTTGATTATCAATAACTATAAACTTATGATGCATTAAACCACTACCTTTTGACCCATCAGCAGTATCATCAATAATAGGAATACCTGCATTTTTTAAAATAACTAAAGCATCTCTAGTAGAAATTTCTTTCTTACTTAAGCTTCCATCTTGATTAATATCTATCAATTGCCAATACTGGTGATAGCGATCGCGTTCTCTTTCTGGTAATTTATTGATCTCTTGGCTACTAAACTCACTCCAAGAACGACTATAGTTATTATCAATAATTACTCTTATTGCTATTCCTTGTTGCTGTTTTTTACTAAGAGCCAAAGCAATCTCAGGTAACTGTAACTCTTGTACAGCAAGATCGATAGTAGATTGGGAAGAATTAATTGCTTCGATAATAACCGCTTCTAAATTATCTCCTGGACGTTGAATTTTTCTGTAGGGATCAATGTATTGTTCTTTTCCCGTTGCTCGATGATTAAAAAAAACTTGAATATAAGGGTCTTGGGGAAAATGATAGTCTTGAGAAATTTCTTTTTGGCAACCACTAAGTAGTAAAAGAACCGAAAATAACAAAAAAACAATACAGCGATACATAAGGAACCTTCAACATTACTTTGCTGTCTATCTTCCCACCATAAACCAGAGCTAGTAAAATCAGGCATAATAAATAACCAAAGTGATAAGATACCTGAAGTTCTAACAGAGTTATGTTCATCATAGGATTACAACAATGGCTAGATTAATATCCAGGATTAGTTATCTTAATATTAGGTATTTACTATCTCTCCCCTTAGCTTGGAGTCTATTTAGCGGTGCTATTATAGTCTCTCACTCTGTACTCGCTCAGGAAACAACCCCAACAGAAGTCCCTGAGGACGATCCCACTGATCCCAATAATCTACGTCCTCTGGCTCAGTCTGATAGTCTTCTGAGTCTCCAAGGTGGGCAAAAATTGATGGATGAAGCCAGCCAAGCTATAGGTAATCAAGACTATGACAGCGCAGTCAAAAAATTACAAAATGCTCGTCAAGTTTTCAACCAATTATCTAACTTCTATCTTCAACTGTCTAATAGTTTTTCAGGAATTGAAAATCGTATTGCTGAACAGCAGAGAAACAAAGCTTTAGAAACAGGGCAAATGCGAGATGAAGCAACTTATCAATTAGCTTTAGTACATCGCGCTCAAAACAAACCAGAATTATCTGTACCTCTGCTAATTCAAATAATTCGCTCTCAAAATCCTACCAGTGAGCTAGGAAAAAAATCCTACCAGCAACTATTTGAAATTGGTTTTGTGGAAGACCCTTTGTCTGAATCTAATTCCAGTCGTTAGGGGATAACAATGGATAACAATATCTTATGTTGTATTAGGACAGCGAAATACGCCACAATAATTCTTAAAGTAATTTGGTTTCGGAACATCTATGATTAGTCCCCAACAGGTAAAAACCATGATTCAAGAGCAGTTTCCCGAAGCTCAAATTGAAGTAGCAGGAGACGGCGAACATTTTGAAGCAATTATTGTCTCTCCTGAGTTTGAAGGAAAAAGCAAAGTGAAGCAACATCAAATGGTCTATGCTGCTGTTAATGATGCTATGGCATCAGAAGCTATCCATGCTTTATCCCTAAAAACTTATACTCCCCGAGCTTGGCAAACTGTAGCAGGTAATATTTAAAACAATTAGTTAAATTGATAAAATAGCAAGGAAATACTATGACACCCGAATTAAAAGCCAGAATTGACAAATTAGTCCAAGAAAATAAAGTTTTAGTCTTTATGAAGGGATCTAAATTGATGCCTCAGTGTGGCTTCTCTAACAATGTAGTACAAATTCTCAATACTTTAGGTGTTCCCTACGAGACAGTAGATGTTCTAGCCGATTTTGAAATTCGTCAAGGAATTAAAGAATATTCTAATTGGCCAACTATCCCCCAAATCTACATCAATGGTGAATTTATCGGTGGCTCAGATATTGCGATCGAATTATATCAAAGCGGTGAATTACAACAAATGGTTGAAGTGGCTCTAGCTTCTTAGTTCTTCTTAGTTATCAAGATTATCAAGTTTTATCTGTATCTCTTGGGGCGGACTAAAAGTTCGCCCCAATTATTTTGATTACAATCTAAAGTGCATTCTTATAGCATCTACTTATAAAACCTATCTAAAAAAGTTCTATGACTACACAAAAACCATGTATCTGTATTGTCGGTGGTGGATTTGGCGGTTTATATACTGCTTTACGTCTAGATAGTCTGCTTTGGCAACTAGAAACTAAACCAGAAATTATCCTCATTGATAAAAGCGATCGCTTTTTATTCTCTCCTTTATTATACGAATTAATTACGGAAGAACTACAAACCTGGGAAATTGCTCCCCCCTTTGAAGAGATTTTGTCAGACACTAGCATCGTCTTCCGTCAAGGGTGCGTTACCCACATGAATCTAAAAACCCAACAAGTAATTTTAGATAGTGTTTCTGCTATTAGTTATAACTATTTAGTAATTGCTGCTGGGGGAAAAACACCTCTGGATATTGTTCCAGGGGCGAAATTACACGCTATACCTTTTAAAACTCTGAATGATGCTTATCGGATCAAAGAAAAATTAAGATTACTAGAAGAATCTGAAGCAGAGAAAATTCGTGTTGCCATAGTGGGAGGAGGCTATAGCGGAGTTGAAATCGCTTGTAAGATTGCCGATCGCCTGGGAGAAAAAGGCAGAATTCGGATTATCGATCGCGGTGAACAAATTTTAGATAGTGCTAGTAAATTTAATCAGGAAACAGGGATTAAAGCTCTAGAAAAACGTCAAATATGGCTAGATTTAGAGACAGAAGTTACAGAAGTCCAATCCGATACTATCTCCCTTCGTTATAAAGGAATAGTAGATACTATCCCCGTGGATTTAGTAATTTGGACAGTGGGCAATCAAGTTTCTCAACTCACTAAACAACTTCCCCTAGAAAAAACCGAAACAGGATTACTGAAAATTAAACCAACCCTAGAAGTATTAAATAGAAATGGGATCTATGCCCTAGGAGATATTGTAGAAAGCAAAGATGCCACAGGAAAGAAACTACCAGCCACAGCACAAGTTGCATTTCAGCAATCAGACTACTGTGCTTGGAACATCTGGGCTAGTATTAACCATAAACCCCAATTGCCATTCCGCTATCAGCCCTTAGGAGAAATGATGGCATTAGGAATAGATAATGCTGCCTTAAGTGGTCTAGGATTGCAACTTAATGGCTCTGTTGCTTATATTGCCCGTCGTCTGATTTATCTCTATCGCTTGCCGAATCTCCAACATCAGCTAAGAGTGGGACTAAATTGGATTACTCAACCTTTAGTGGAGCTATTAAGTTAGTGAAATCTTTACCTAAAGTAATTTTTTTCGATGCTGTCGGTACTCTGTTTGGAGTACGAGGTAGTGTTGGTACTGTATATCAGGCGATCGCTAGAAAATACGATGTAGAAGGGGATGCTAACGACATAGATGCTGCATTCTATCAAAGTTTTGCTCAAGCTTCTCCCCTAGCATTTGCTATAACTAATCCTGCAATACTCCAGCAGCAAGAATTTGATTGGTGGAAAAGTTTAGCTGTAACAACTTTTAGGCAAGCAGGATTACTAGATAAATTTACGGACTTTGATGGTTTTTTTCAAGAGCTTTATTGGCATTTTTCTACGGAAAAACCCTGGTTTATCTATCAAGATGTCATACCCAATTTACAAAATTGGCAACAAAAAAAAGTAACATTAGCTATTATTTCCAATTTTGATAGTCGTCTATATTCGGTCTTGAAAGCTCTAAAACTAGAATATTTTTTTTCCAGTATTACCATCTCTTCTGAAGTAGGTGCAGCTAAACCAAGCCAAGAAATATTTGCCACAGCACTTGCTAAACACAATTGTCTTCCTGAAGAAGCTTGGCATATCGGTGATAGTTTTACTGATGATTATCAAGGAGCTAAAGAAATTGGAATTACTGGCTTTTGGCTCAAGCGGGAATATAATACTGTAATTAAAAAAAACCAACTACCCAATTTGAATTGTCTGGGATAGACTTGTGTAGTCATAGTTTTTAATATACAAGGTTTATATTAGGGGGATTTCATTTTGGATACAAGTAGTCAGCAGCGAATTGTAGGCTATTTCATAGAAGAAGCAAAAGAACATCTACAAACATTAGAACAGGGAATATTACAGTTAGAGACTTCTGTTCAAGATCCAGAAACTGTTAACGCCATGTTCCGTGCTGCTCATTCTGTTAAGGGCGGTGCAGCAATGCTAGGTTATTCCAGTATTCAGAAAACTGCCCATCGTTTAGAAGATTCTTTTAAGATTCTCAAAGAAAATTCTGTTAACGTCGATCAAAAACTAGAGTCTCTATTACTTACTGTATACGATCATCTACAAGATTTAATCGAACGTTTAGAAAATTCTGCTGAATTTAACGATGAAGATGCCATAGGGATCTTACAACAAGCAGAATCGAATTTTGCTGTTTTACAACAATATCTCCAAGAATTACTTTCTGGTGGTACATCAGGCAGTACTCAACCATCAGTAAACATCTCAGAAAGAGTTAAAGAAATTCTCAAACAGATGTTACAACTGTTCAAGCAGTCAGATACTCCAGAAAATCGTCAAAAATTACAACAGTATTGCACAAGCCTAGGAGAAATTGCTCCTGAACAGCAAAATTGGCAACAGTTCATTAATACTGCTCGAACAGCAATCAGTAACAAAAAGTATCCCTATAATAAGATTGCTCAAATAGTCATTAGGGAAATTAAGCAGGCGGGAGATAATCTTCATCTAGGAAAAACTAATGAAATTACTCCTAGCAAAAACTTAAAACAACTCGCTGCTACGGCTCCAACGGCTACAGCAACACCTGCTACAACTCAAATTTCTATTCCCAAAGAACCCCAAGGGGCAGCGATCGCCATTTTAAAATCTTTTAATAAGCAAGAGCTAACCCAAATTATCAAACTCATTTCTAGCCAGATGTAATTTTTTAAAATCTTGATTATTAAGTTAATACAGCTAATCTATGTCATAATAAATTCTTATTATATTTGAGTAGATAGACTAATTGGCTGTGTTGCAACTGGGAAATTCTTTATTTCAAGGGAACGACTTTGCCCCCGCTTTCCTGGGCTTTATGTGTGCTTGTTTTCTATTGGGTCTTTTGGGTTGGACTATTGTAAGTGCTTTTCTTGACGCTATTGCTAGGGCGAAACGGATGCACCAAATTCCCTGTACTAACTGTCGTTTTTTTACTAATGATTATCGCCTCAAGTGTACAATGAATCCTTATATTGCGAATACAGAAAAAGCAATTGATTGTTCAGACTATATCTCTGACTAGATAACAACATAACTTGATTTTGCTTCCTTAATTCTTCGACTGCTGAATAAGCATGATCTTAATCACCATTCCTACATTATTTGTCATCCAAGACCTAAAATTTATTTGAGTAATAAGATATGGTGTAAATTGACCAAAAAAATCCCAAGTGAATGAGTGGTTTAGAAAAAACAATTAAAGCAAATACCTTAATTAATATCTTAAGACATAGGTCTATTGAGCAACCAAAGAAAATTGCTTACACCTTTTTACTAGATGGAGAAACCAATGCAGTTAGCCTGACCTATGGAGAATTAGATATTAAGGCTAGAGCGATCGCAGCTTATATTCAATCCCTTTGTTCTCCTCAAGACCGAATTTTACTACTCTATCCTCCTGGATTGGGTTTCATAGAAGCTTTTTTTGCCTGTCTCTACGCAGAAACAATTGCTATTCCAGCCTATCCCCCTCGACCCAATCGTTCTATTGCTCGTATTCAAAGCATTATTAAAGATGCTCAACCAACCTTAGCTTTAACCACTCATTCCATACTCACTAGCTTAGAACGTAAAGCGGAACTCACCCCAGAACTGAAAACTCTGCGCTGGTTTTCCACAGACAACATAGATATTAGTTACAACGATAAATACCAAGAAACTCCTCTTGCTTCAGATAAAATCGCGTTTTTACAATATACTTCTGGTTCAACAGCAGAACCGAAAGGAGTTAAGATTGCCCACCATAATCTACTACACAATCTTCAAGCAATTTATCGTTGTTTTCAACATAGTTCTCAAAGTCGTGGCGTAATTTGGCTGCCACCCTATCATGATATGGGTTTAATTGGTGGCATTCTCCAGCCTCTCTATGGGAACTTCCCCGTAGTTTTAATGTCCCCTTTAATGTTTTTACAAAATCCCCTACGTTGGTTAAAAGCTATTTCTCGTTATCGTGGAACTACCAGTGGAGGGCCAAATTTTGCCTATGATTTATGTTTGCGTAAATTTAAACCGGAACAGAATCTTGATTTAGACCTCAGCAGTTGGGATTTAGCTTTTAATGGTGCAGAGCCTATCAACTATCAAACCCTAGAAAAATTTGCTGCTACTTTTGCTCCTTACGGGTTTTCGACAGAAGCTTTTTATCCTTGTTACGGAATGGCAGAGGCTACCCTTATCGTGTCTGGTGGAGTCAAAAATAGTCCTGTAATCACAAAAACTGTTCTAGCTCAAGACTTAGAACAAGATAAGGTTACTGTCACTAACTCTACAGAACCAAACTCTCGTACTTTAGTAAGTTGTGGTCACAGTTTACCAGATCAAAAAATAGTCATAGTTCAGCCAGATACTCTAACTCTTTACCAACCAGGAAAAATTGGCGAAATTTGGGTTACAGGACCTAGTATTGCTCTTGGTTATTGGAATCAACTACAAGCTACCCAGGATACTTTTCAAGCTTCAATTCCAGGTTTTACAAAAGACTCTTTTTTGCGAACGGGAGATTTAGGATTTATTGAGGATGGAGAACTATATGTTACTGGTCGTATTAAAGATATCATTATCATTAAAGGCAAGAATCACTATCCTCAGGATATAGAAAGGACAGTAGAGGCTAGTAATTCTTGGATCAGACCTTATTGTACTGCCAGCTTTACTATTAATATTCAAGGAGAAGAAAAGCTAGTAATTCTAGCAGAAGTCGATCGCCGTTATTGGGATCGAAGAAAAAGCAAGACTAAATATTCTGAAAATAATTCGGAACAACTAAAAGACAGAACCCGAGAGATTATTCGTTCAATTCGTCGTCAAGTCTCTCAACAACACGATTTACAAGTACACAATATCTTACTGCTCAAACCAGGTAGCATTCCTAAAACATCAAGTGGCAAGATTCAACGCCATGTTTGCCGTGCCAATTTCTTAGATGGTAGTTTAGATAAGTTCAAAATTTAAGTGCAGGTCAAGAAAAAGGCGTTGCTGAATGATGCAGTTAGTTACTAGTTACAAAATTTATGCTTTTTCTTGTGTGTTGACATTCCACAGTTGAGCAACGCCATAGAGATTAATCTTCGTGATCTTCAAAGGGATCACTGAGTTCTGCGGAAGGAGGACCAAAAGCTGTGTATATCGAAAATCCAGTAATAGCGATGAGTAATGCACCGAGAGTGATGCTAAGAACTGTTGCAGGTTCCATAAGCTAGATAAATTATGATGACTATTCATCTATAATATTACAGAACATTACAAAAAATCTCTTAGATACATTATTTGGTGAATTATGTCACAGCGCACTCGTTTGGGCGATATTCTCAAACCCCTCAACTCCGAATATGGTAAAGTCGCTCCTGGATGGGGAACAACTCCAGTAATGGGAGTTTTTATGCTCTTATTCTTGGTGTTTTTGTTAATTATTCTGCAACTATACAATTCCTCAATATTGCTTGAGGGCATTGATGTTGATTGGGCTAGTTTAGGGCGATAGACTTTACAGCATTGGTTACAGAAAGTTAGTAACCAACCATACTATATCCCCCATTCATAGGTTAGGGCTGTTGCCTTCTCAGTTAAAACAGATGGGGACTAGGGAAATGGGGAGATTTTTTGTTTCAGCTCACCCTGTAACCCTATCCCTCTATCATCCATCTAAAATCGTTAACTGATCAGACTTTGTAACAGCCCTACGGCTATTCTTAGGGGGTTTTAAAAAACATAAAGAGAAAAAAAAATAGTTAACAGGAGAATTAACCCATGAATATTTTTGGTATTGGTTTACCAGAAATGGCATTAATTATGGTAGTAGCTTTGCTGATATTTGGCCCGAAAAAGTTACCAGAAATTGGACGAAGCTTAGGGAAAACAATTCGCAGTTTTCAGGATGCCTCAAAGGAATTTGAAGCAGAATTTAAAAGGGAAGCTCAAAAAATTGAAGAATCAGTAAAAATGAAGGCTGAGTTAGAAGCTAGTCAGGAAGAAAAAGCAGAATTTGCTAATAAATCTCGGGATTCCTTTGCTACTGAAGCTACTAGCACTAACTCTACAGAAAAAACCTAGGCTGGAGTAGCAATTAGCAATTAATAGAAAATAGGTATGGTCAACCAAACGATTAGAATCGCTTAAATTGGTAAATGTCTTAATTAGCTTCCACTCCCACTTCAAACTTATAGCCAACCCCTCTTACCGTTTGAATAAAAGATGGTTCACTAGAGTCTAGTTCGATTTTTTTCCGAATTTGACCGATATGTACATCAACTACCCGTTGATCTCCTACATATTCATAGTCCCAAACATTTTGAATTAACTCTTCCCTTCGCCAGACCCTACCAGGGCGACTAGCTAAAAAGTGGAGTAGATCGAATTCTAAAGCTGTCAGAGTAATTAAAGATTCTTTAATTTTCACTTCTCTTCTAACTGGATCAATAACAAGATTGTTAAAAGTTAGAGGTTGCTTTTCAGAATTATTAACTGTCCTTTGACGCTTCAGAATAGCTTTAACTCGATATTCTAATTCTTGCAAATCGAAAGGTTTGGTTAAGTAGTCGTCTGCACCTTTGAGAAAACCCTCTTTTTTATCTGCTGCATCAGCTCGACTAGTGAGCATCAGAATAAAGACATCTGTGTTACTTTGCATTTCCTCACACAGATTGTAGCCCAAGGCATCGGGCAAATTAACATCCAGAATTACCAAATCAGGATTAAATTGCTCAAATAGCTTCAGGGCAGACTCTCCTGTCTCAGCAGCCTCTACCTGGTACTTTTTCTGATGGAGGAAACGAAATATTAAGTTCCGAATTGCAGGGTCGTCATCTACGACGAGAATTTTGGCGGAGCCCGTTTGCATAGTTTTAACTAAAGAAAAAATTAAAAATTTAATAAAGTTATGGTGATTGATGGAC
This sequence comes from Xenococcaceae cyanobacterium MO_234.B1, assembly GCA_030064915.1. GTDB lineage: Bacteria > Cyanobacteriota > Cyanobacteriia > Cyanobacteriales > Xenococcaceae > JASJCP01. The sequence goes on along the minus strand of JASJEK010000065.1, from coordinate 3,070 downwards.
AGAGTTTGTACTCAGTCTTTTAGACAATTATCAACCCATATTCTCAGAATGCCAACAATACAGATCACTGATTGCTAGGTAAAAGTTACTTATAACAAGAAATACTATAGTTCTGACGAAATTTATAATCGCTCCTATTTTAGCCCAAATTTTTGGCTGATTTACTTTAATTACTAACATCAGTAATTTCAACTATTAATTTCCATAAGCTGTTTGGGCAATATTGAAGTAGGCGGGAAGTTAACTGAACAAGCGCTCAAGGGAATGAAATGAATAGATAATTCCTTCAGCAGTCTTGTAAAGCAATTAAGTTATAGTCCTCTGGAATTTTTCTTGATAACATTTGGTGATGCAAAAAGTTATGAACAGAATCTATAAAATTTTTAAACCTATTCACTATAGTATCTGGATCGCATTACTAACTTTTACTTTAGTTACGGGAATAGTTCCAGCAGTAGCTCAAAATCATTCTATAACCACGGAAGTAGCATCAACAGATGGTTCTCGTCTTTTAGTTAAAGGGAAAGTGGCTTACGAAGTTGGTCGATTTACCGAAGCACAACAATACTGGCAGCAGGCAGTACGGTATTATCAACAAGCAGAAGATATTCCCGATCGAGCTTTGAGTCTCAATTATCTTTCTTTAGCTCATCAGGAATTGGGAGAATGGGAACAGGCAGAACAGTTAATTAATCAAAGTATCAAAATTATTCAAGAATATTCTTCAGGCAAAAACAGTGCTAACCATATTCAGGGAATAACAGCACAAGCTTTCAATACTCAAGGAAGTCTCCAATTAAGATTAGGTAAGGCAGAAATGGCTCTTGATAGCTGGCAACAAGCAGAGCATTACTATCGTCAAGGAGAAGACCAAATAGGCTTATTGGGAAGTCAGATCAATCAAGCTCAAGCCTTACAAAATTTAGGATTTTATCGAAAATCGCAAAAAATATTAGAAAAATTACGTCATAATTTAGACAACCAAGATGATCTTTACTTAAAAGCTTTAGGTTTAAGAAGTTTGGGCAATGCCCTTCAAGTTACAGGAAATTTAGCAGAATCTCAAAAAGTTTTGCAAGAGAGTCTAGCTTTGGTTCAATCTCTGAGGTTAAAAGAAGAAACCAGTGCTACTTTGTTCAGCTTAGGAAATGTAGCTAGAGCGTCGGAAGATTACAATTCTGCGATCGCATTTTATCAGCGAGCAGTAGATATGACCTCTCATCCTTTAACCAAGGTTGAGGGAAATCTGAATCAAATGAGTTTGTTAAGCACTCAGAAAGAATGGCAGAAAATTAAACAGTTAATTCCTGTGATTCAATCCAGTCTATCTGATTTACCTCCTAGCAGGAAAGCAATTTATGCCCAAGTTAACTTTGCTAAAAATCTCATTAACTTAGCAGCACAAGAATCAGCTTTCGCCACTTATGAACGCTATAGTCGGGAATTTCTCGATAAAACTGTGGCTCAATCTCGTCAAATACAGGATATACGAGGACAATCTTACGCTTTAGGAACATTGGGTTATTGGTATGAGCAGAAGCAACAGTATCTAGAAGCGAAAAAAGCCACGAAACAGGCTTTAAACTTAGCTATAGATATTCAAGCATCAGATATTGCTTATCAATGGCAATGGCAATTAGGCAGATTACTTAAACAACAAGGAGACATCCCTGGTGCGATCGCAGCAGAAACACAAGCTGTCACAGCACTTCAAGAAATTCGTGGTGATTTAGTTGCTACCAACCCCGACGTACAATTCTCTTTCCGTGAAAGTGTTGAGCCTATTTATCGGGACCTAGTAGAGTTATTATTATCCTACAACCCCAGCCAGGAAAATCTGTTACAAGCCCGTGAAGTTATTGAATCTTTGCAACTAGCAGAGTTAGAAAATTATTTCCGGGAAGCTTGTATTGATGCTAAACCCAAAAAAATTGATGAAATAGATGAGTTAGCAGCGGTAATCTATCCCATTATCTTACCTGAGCGTTTAGCGGTTATTGTATCTTTTCCTAATAGTCCTTTAGTCTATTATGAACAGTCTTTGCCTGAGTCTGAGATAGAGGAAACTTTAGATAAATTTTTGCAATCTCTCAATCCCATTTACTCTAATAAACAACGCTTACGGTTATCTCAACAGATATATGATTGGTTGATTAAACCTAGTGAAGCAGAGTTGGCAAAACACAATATAGAAACTTTAGTGTTTGTTCTGGATGGTAGCTTGCGGAATCTTCCTATGACGGCACTCTATGATGGTAATCAATACCTAGTGGAAAAATATCGAGTTGCTCTAACACCAGGTTTACAATTGCTAGAATCTGAATCCCTTAATAATCAAGAATTACAAGCAGTAGTAGCAGGTTTAAGCGAGTCTAGTCAGGGATTTGCTCCTCTTCCAGGGGTAGAAAGGGAAGTAAATGAAATTTCTCAATATATACCTTCTCAATTATTGCTTAATGAGCAGTTTACCAACACAAGTTTACGAGAGCAACTCCGAGCAACCCCTTCTCCTTTGGTTCATTTAGCAACTCACGGTCAATTTAGCTCTAATCCTGAAGAGACTTTTATTGTTACCTGGAATGACCAGATTAAAGTTAAAGAGTTTGAAGACTTATTACGAGCCAGAGAAGAAATCGGGAATGCTAAACCCATTGAGTTATTGGTAATGAGTGCTTGTCAAACAGCAGCAGGAGATAAAAGAGCAGCTTTGGGAATTGCTGGAGTTGCAGTTCGCTCTGGTGCAAGAAGTACTGTCGCTACTTTGTGGTCAGTTAAAGATGAATCAACGGTAGTTTTAATGGATGAATTTTATCAACAGTTAGCCAAGGCTTCACCTTCAATGACTAAAGCTGAAGCTCTGCGCCAAGCACAAATATCTTTGGTTCATTCTTCTGATTTTAATCATCCTTTCTATTGGTCTCCTTTTGTTCTAGTCGGAAACTGGTTGTAATACCAAACTGCGTTCATACACGTAAAACCATTCTTAATCCCCTTTGCGCCTTTGCTCGGTGCGCTACCTATTGCGGGTCGCCTTCGGCGCGCTTTCAGCGGTAAAAATTCCGCAGGAGAC
>JASJEK010000323.1 GCA_030064915.1 Xenococcaceae cyanobacterium MO_234.B1 | reverse complement strand
GAACAGTGGCGCAAAATTGAGTTTTTCCAAAAACTAGATGGTTTAGAAGGAGTAGAAGTAATTAATTTACACCTGTGGTTTGATCGCAAACTAACGGATCTCGATCAACTGCTGTTCTCTCGTTCTCCTCTCCTTAGCGTCTATGCAGATATGAGTAACACTTGTAAAGAATACTCTAACCCCGATCGCTCCATGTTAGAGTTAGTACTTGCTCCTGCCAAAGACTGGATTAGTAAGTCAGATGAAGAAATTATTGCTGCCACCACCGAAGAGTTACAAAAGTTATTCCCACAACACTTTACAGGAGATAATCAAGCTAAACTCTTAAAATCTAAAGTAGTAAAAACTCCTCGTTCTGTCTATCGCGCAATTCCCGGCAGACAGGCTTACCGCCCAACCCAAAAAACCCCCATTGCCAATTTTTACTTAGCAGGAAGTTATACTATGCAAGAGTTTCTCGGCAGTATGGAAGGAGCAGTACTCTCTGGTAAATTAGCAGCTAATGCGATCTCTAAAGATTATCCTGCTACTCAAACAGACAATAAAGACAATAAAAAGATGGTAGCAATGAGAACTTAGAGGATATCTGCTCCAAATCTGCCCATCGGATGAGACAATGCTTATAAACTTGTAGAGAATCTTCCATTCTTCTACATTACTCCCCTAACAAGAGTGTTTCTGCTTGCTATTGAATGCTGCAAATATCAAAACCCAAACCGAAATCCAATCTAATCTCTGTAACCGAGTCTTACGAGTTTTGCCGTCAAATTACGGCAGAATATGCTAAAACTTTTTATCTCGGTACTTTGCTAATGCCCAAAGAGAAAAGTAAGGCAATCTGGGCGATTTATGCTTGGTGTCGTCGTACTGATGAACTAGTAGATGGAGCGAAAGCCCAATATACTACAGAAGAAACCTTGGCAAAATGGGAACAGCAAATAGAGTCAGTCTTTGCCGGGCAACCTATTGATGATACAGACGTTGCTCTTGCAGATACAGTACAGCGTTTCCCAATGGATATTCAGCCCTTTCGGGATATGATTGCCGGGCAGGGTATGGACTTATATCGCAATCGTTATCAGACTTTTGAAGAACTCAAGCTCTATTGCTATCGAGTTGCTGGTACGGTGGGGTTGATGTCTAATGCAGTTTTGGGTATCGGTAATTATGATACTAGTGTTCCTTGGGAGCGCGATCGCCCGATTTACAATCCAACTCAAGAAGCTATAGCCTTGGGAATAGGGATGCAACTTACCAATATATTACGAGATGTAGGAGAAGATGCCCAAAGAGGAAGAATTTACTTACCACTAGATGATTTAGCAGCTTTTGACTATACAGAACAAGACTTGTTAGCAGGAGTCAATGATGAGCGTTGGAAAGGGATAATGGCTTTTCAAATTAAACGAGCCAGAAAATACTACCAAGAAGCAGAACGAGGTATCAAATATTTAATTAAAGACTCTCGCCTACCAGTATGGGCTTCTTTAATGCTCTATCAGGGAATTCTCGGTGCGATCGAACGTAACGATTATGATGTGTTTAATAAGAGAGCTTTTGTTCCTAAAGCCATGAAAATGGTTTCACTACCTATTGCTTGGTTAAGAGCGCAAGTTTTGTAAACTTTCTTTTTGGGATACAAAACAGGGATTTATTGGGGTATTTTAAGTATTTTAAAGGGAACAGGGAATAGGCAACAGGCAACAGTTACTATCGATCTTTTTAGACAAATTGCTGAAGAGGTTAATACTTCTTACTGATGTGTTCATTAAGCTACTTTCCCTATTATTATCTTAGATACTTCTCGAACAGCTCCAGGATTAACGCCACAAAACTAGGCTTAAGTCCTGGTTTTATTTTGGCTCTCCTTTGATAGACTAAAAACGCAATCTCTATTAGTCTAAAAACTCTATTAGTCTAAAAATATTTTGAGCAAGCAACGTCTAGATATTCTGCTGGTGGAAAAAAATCTCTGTGCCTCTCGTCAACAAGCACAGCGTTGTATTGGAGCAGGAGAAGTCAAAGTTAATGGAGAAATAGTTGATAAGTCAGGGACAAAAATCCCTTTAGATGCAGATATTACCCTACAAGCTAAACCCCCCTATGTCTCTCGCGGAGGAGAAAAGCTACATCAGGCTTTAGTCACTTTTGACATTGATGTTCAAGGAAGAATTTGTCTAGATGGAGGAATTTCCACAGGAGGTTTTACAGATTGCTTATTACAAGCAGGAGCCAAGAAAGTTTATGGCATAGACGTGGGCTATGGACAAGTCGCTTGGAGTTTGCGTCAGGATGCTAGAGTAATTCTCAAAGAGAGGACTAATTTACGCTATCTTACTCCAGAAGAGCTATATGATACGGAATCTCCTGCTGATTTGGGGGTTATGGATTTATCTTTTATTTCCTTAACCAAAGTCTTACCCTCTCTTTGGCAATTATTAATTCCCCCAAAAGAAGTAGTGCTACTAGTTAAACCGCAATTTGAGGTAGGAAGAGAAAAGGTAGGGAAAAAAGGAGTAGTACGCAATACCAAAGACCGAGGAGATGCTATTTTCCAAGTGTGGCAAGCTGCATCAGAGCTCGGATGGAACTATCAAGGTTTAACTACCTCTCCCATCAAGGGGCCAGCAGGCAATGTAGAATATTTACTGTGGCTAGATACTAAACCTAGTGATAAATATCTCGATTTAACAATGATAGAGGAAATAATTGATAATTGATTTACTCGGCACTAATCAGCGTATCCTTAGTGATTTTGACTTTTTTCCCTATATTATTGGCATCAGATTGTTGTTGAGAAGAAGATGATGACTCTGATTCGATTTTAATCAATATTTTGGGACCTGAGCTAGCCAGACGCATAATCATACCATCCACAGCAGCAGCTTGAGTAACTCTTTTACCGTTAATGTAAGTTCCATTAGCTCCTAAATTTACTACTTCCCATCCGTCATTACCTACCTTTCTAATTTCAACGTGATGACGGGAGACAACAGCACTGTATAGGACAACTTCGTTATTGGTAGAACGTCCAATTCTAATTTTTGGTTCTTCCTGAAATGTCCAACTTTGAACGGGTACTGGTTGTAAGGGATGTAATAGGGTTAATGTAATCACAGATTTTCCACTTTATAAATATTTAATTAAATTAATAGAATTAATTATTTTTGATTCTTATATAAAAAATTTGGTGTAAGTTCTAACAGTGATTGAGATGGTTCGTGATACGGACATTTGGCATACGGATACCTGGGCAAAACTAATTTCACACTTCTACATTGCAAAAGTAGGCTTTTGAAGCAGCTATTTGTGTAATTCATTTTGCTTACCTACTTATCCTACACGGTGGTGAGTAAAAAACTCTCGCAAGAGAGAATAACTAAAGATCAAAATCATTGTTCATATAGACAAATATAACTGATACTTGGTTATCATGTTCCTTGAATTTTACCTATTGGAGTTTCTGATTTACCCTGAAAAATATCAAATCCTTGCTAGTCAAAGGCTAAGAGATAGAGTTGAAGTAAGTTTAAGCTAGCTACCTCTTTAAGTATTTTTTGTTAATTTCTCTTAATTAATAGGTGCGTACTGACAATAACAAGGAATTAATCTAGTTAACACTTGTTTAATAACCATTGCTGTCCAATCAATATCCGCTTTTGTAGTATCTCTACCTAAAGTGAGGCGAATGCCTCTTTTAGCAGCATTTTCGTCATAATTCATAGCTAATAAAATTGGACTAGGATTAAGCTTACCACTGTGACAAGCAGAACCAGCACTAATACCAATACCAGCTAGATTTAACTGCCGTACTATGGTTTTCCCTGTAACTTCTGGAGCTTTGAGGGCAAAATCATCACTCAAAATAAAACTAACATGATGGGGTAAGCGATATAGTCGATCGCCTGTAGGAATGAGATAGGGACAATCAGCTAATAAATCGAATAAGCGATCGCGTAAAGCTATTAAACGGAGAGTTTCTTGAGATAGTTCACTGGCTGCTAATTCGGCTGCTACACCGAAAGCTCCAATAGTAGGTACGGCTTGAGTTCCTGAACGGATTTTTCTTTCTTGACCTCCGCCACCCAACAGAGGTAATATTTCTACTCCTGGGCGAATATATAACGCTCCAGCCCCTTGAACACCGTAGATTTTGTGGGAAGAAAGGGATAATAAATCAACTCCTAATTGTTGCACGTCTAGGGGAATTCTCCCTGCTACTTGTACTGCATCGGTATGAAACAATATATTGTGGCTTTGGGCAATACGAGCCAGTGTTTCTATGGGTTGAAGAGTTCCAATTTCGCTCTGTCCATAGATAATAGATATTAGGACAGTATTAGGTTGAATAGCTGCTTTGAGGTCTAAGGGATTAACCCTTCCTTGACGGTTTACTGGTAAGCGAGTGATTTCCCAGCCTAATTTTTCGAGAGTTTTGGCTGGTTCGGCGATCGCAGAATGTTCAATGCTGGAAATAATTAAATGTTGGGGATGGGAATATGTTTGAGCAATCCCCATAATTGCCAAGTTATCTGCTTCTGTTCCCCCAGAAGTAAAGACAATTGATTCAGGGTCAACTGCATTAATAAAATTGGCTACTTGTAATCTTGCAGTTTCTAATACCATTGCTGCTTGTTGTCCCCAAGAGTGTAAACTAGAAGGATTGCCATACTGCTGGATCATCACCTCTTGCATTTTGGCGATCGCTTCAGGACGAGGTTTTGTAGTAGCACTGTAGTCAAGATATATCTGCATAAAACATGATGAAGATTTATTAAGAACTATTGACCGTTAATTCCCTGGCTCTAAATCATTGTAATCCTCTTTGTCGCTGAATAGGCCAAACAAAGGACCGAGAATTGCTCCAAAAACAAAGCCTCCAGCGTGCGCCCAGTAAGCAACACCACCACCTTGCATCCCTACATGAGCGGAAGCTTCTAGCATACTTATACCGTTAAAAGCTTGTTCAATAAACCAAAAGCCCAAAAACCAGATAGCAGAAATTCGGAAGATGGGAAAAAAGAAGCCTAAAGGAACAAGAGTTACGATTTTAGCTTGAGGAAACTTTATTATATATGCTCCCATCACTCCTGCAATTGCTCCACTAGCACCAAGGGAAGGAATGGGAGAAGTAGGATCAAAGAAACATTGAGTCAGTCCAGCTAAAATACCACAACTCAAATAGAAACATAGATATTTAATCCGACCTAATTTTTCTTCAATATTGTTACCAAAAATCCAGAGAAATAACATATTGAAGCCTACATGAATAAACCCAGCATGGAGAAATTGAGAAGTTATTAATGTTAATGGTTCTGGTACAGGCTGATAAATAACAATTCCATTAAAACTAGCATTTAATTCCAAAGGAACAATGGCAAACAAGTGAAAAAAGCGATTTAGTTCAGGAGGTGTCAGAATTAGCTCATAGATAAAAACTGCAATATTAACACTAATCAGACCATAGGTCATATAGGGAGTAATTTGGATCGGATTTTCATCCTTTAAGGGAACCATAAACTTATTTACTATCCAGATAAAATTATTAATTAATATATAACTTATATTCTGACGGGGGTAGATATTATCTATCTTTAGTTATAGTTAATTATTTTTTTACAAGCTGTAAGATGTTCCTATTAGGATTTTAGATTATGCGATCGCTTTACGGACAAATATTGGAGCTATCAAACAATTTATGAATTTTATTTATAACTAATTTAACGCCATATATTATCTAGAAAACAAAAGGAATGAGTCTTTTAGTTTGCTGTTGATATATTTGATAATTTTTACCGAACTCTTGTTCTAACATTTCTTCTTCTAATCTAATTCTATTTCCAAACCAAATTAAACTAACTATACTCAGAACTAAGCAACTTAATAAACTTTGTAATACCATAGAAAACCCAATAAACAACATAATATAGCTAGTATAAATGGGATGTCTAATTTTACTGTAAATACCAGTTGTAACTAACTGATGTTGATTTTTAATGATTAAGCGATCAAAAAACTTACCCAGAGTTTTAACTGCAATATGATTAATAACTATTGCGCTACTAATTAAGCTAACCCCAATGACAGAAAAGAGAATATTAGTCTTGGATGATAAGCTAGTTTGACATATAGAATAATCGTAAATTGCTAGCCAGTGAAAACCACCAAAACCAATAATTGCTACGATACTAGCAAAACGACCAGATAATTTTTTAATTTGTTGATCTTCACTATGTTTAGCGAGATTACCGTATTTAGTAGTACGCCATACAGTAGCCATGAAAAATATAAAATAACTGATTGCCAAAAAAATTATTTGCCAATTTGAGATTGTATTGCTTAAATAAGCAGGTAGAAGGATTAATAAGCTAATTAAGCCGATTAAAGATAAACTTATGGCGATAAATCTCATAAAAAATTTCATAACTCCAGCGAATTAATTATTTAATTACTTTATTATTTAATTACTTTTCTTATAATTCGCAAATAAACGCTCTGCTTCTTGGCGACGATGATTAATATTATTATGATTAATATTATTATTACGAATATCAGCCGGTGAAGTGAAATTTTGCTTTTAAAGCAGAATTACAGCGATCGCATTCTTTAATTACTCTTGGTTTGTGTCAATTTTTGTTGAATTAAGTTATCAACTTCTTTTATTTCTTCTGGAGATTCTGCCATAGAATATGTTGTAGAGGAGGCTTCAGAAGTAAAGCGATCTACAAAAGCATAAAAAGCAGTTTGATCGTTAGGATGCTGAACTAAATAAGCTCTTAACTCAGCTTTGGTCATGGTGTTAAAGTCGATTTTCACTATAAGAATCTCCAGTAACCATTACGATAAATTTCTATCTGTATATTATCACCAGCTAAGATGAAGACATTGCCTGTGCGTTCATCTACTCTAACAATAAAGATAGATGTAAAAGTGTTTGTCAAAGATTGACACAATATCACGCACATAATTCCTTGTTTAGCAGTTGGTAAAATTATTTTTCCTCACAATTTTATATTCCAACATC
>JASJEK010000322.1 GCA_030064915.1 Xenococcaceae cyanobacterium MO_234.B1 | reverse complement strand
CAATTAAAGTAGGTAGCTATTATGGAAAACCAAGCAATATAAAATGGAGTAGTCGCTCTTCTTTTGAAAGCATAAATCTTTTAGTATATAATCCTGGCTACACTTTCGATAAATATTTAGATAAAGCAGGTAGGGAAATAAGAGGAGGCACAGTAACAGTTAATCCTAAATTATCAATCCATGCCGGTCATCTTGAATATTCTGTTGCCAATCAGAAACTATCCCCAGCAGAGTTGTGGTGGTTGGGACAGGAATTAAGTGATTTTTTAGGTCTAGAACTACAAATTATCTATCCGACTCCGAAAGCACCACCTGAGCCAAGTTGTGGAGGATGTTAATAATGAAGATAGCAAGAATGACATCCGCAGAAGCAGATTTATACAAGCGGATTTGTGACTTTGACATCCTCCCGCCAGTAAACTGGGGGATTCCTACCAGTCTATGATAGACTCTCGGTGGGTACTCGTTTCACAGACAATTGCTCAGAACAAGTTCCAAGTCTTACATCATCTCCACGAGGGCTGTGTCCCAGCCCTAAGATTCTCATTCCTTCTACTCTGATATTTTTAGCTGCGTTCTCATCTCTTGAATGTTTTTTCATGCAAGCCGAACAAGTCCATTCTCGCTCAGAAAGCTCTAATTCTTGATATTTGTGACCACAGTTAGAACATAGTTTACTAGAAGGAAAGAATCGATCTATCTCCACTAAAACACCTCCTTTGTGCTTTAGTTTGTAGTCAAGAAAATTGAGGAACATTCCCCAACCAGATTGAGCAATAGCTTTACTCAATTTACGGTGTCTTGGTGCGCGTTCGGGGGCGGAGGGAACCTCCGCAGGGTCGCACCGCTTTTTGACCATCCCTTTGATGTTCAAATTCTCCACTACAACGACTTGGCTAAGGGCAGTTATTTTACGAGATAGTTTATGTAAAAAGTCTTGACGTGCATTACTTAATTTTTCATGCACTCTAGCCACTAATAATCTTGCTTTATTTCTTCTGCTACTTCCTTTTTTTCGACGAGATAATTGTTTTTGTTGATATCTCAAGTTGCGTTCGTGACGCTTTAACCATTTGGGATGTTTTACTGAATAACTATCAGTTCCATTGTGGCAAGTAACATAATCTTTTAACCCTAGATCAATACCAGTAATTGCACCATCGGTTGATTGCTTAACTTCTTTATCGCCTAAATCTAAACCAATAGAAGCATAATATTTACCTGATGGAGTAACACTAATGGTTACTGTTTTAATTATTCCTTCAATTTCTTTAGTAAACTTGGCATCAATCAAGCCTACTTTTGGAACTTTAATTTGAGCAGCGACCCCGCGTCTTTTCAAGACGCTAGGGAACGCGCTGCGATGATTGCTTATTACTAAAACATTTTGCGGAAAACTAATTGATTGCTTGTTAGATTTGGCTTTGAATCTTGGCTTTTTGGCTCGACCTTCAAACCAGTTTTTCAAAGCTTGTTCTAAGTGTTTGGATGTTGCTTGTAAAACTTGAGAATAACAATCGGTTTTGAGCCAAGGAAGTTCCTTTTTTAGTTGAGGAAGCATAGCATTAAGCTCAGTACGTTTTAACCATCTACCTTGAGTGGAACGGGTTTTGTACTGCAAACCTAAAGACCTATTCCACCAGAACCTAGCACAGCCAAATTGCTTCGCAAGTAGCTGTTTTTGTTCTGCTGTAGGATCTAGTCTCACTTTCATTGCTTTTCTCATGAGACAATTATATCATTGTCACTGATAATAAGATAATCTTTATGGAAACTAAATATAACAAAGCTTATCGGGCAGTATATAGCCTTACTGCTCATATAGTTTTTGTCACTAAATATCGAAAACCAATTCTCACCGATGAATTACTTACGGAGCTTGAAACAATCTTCACCTCTATACTCAACACTAGAGGCGGAAGTTTAGAGGAGTTCAATGGGGAGTCCGACCACGTACATTTGCTAGTTAGCTACAAGCCTAGTGTTTCTGTATCTAATCTAATAGCTAACCTCAAAGCAACATCTAGCAAAACAATGTGGCGTAATCACCCTGAATATCTCAAAAAACAGTACTGGGGTAAACGAGTACTCTGGTCTGGAAGCTATTTCGTGTCAAGCTGTGGAGGAGTTACTATAGAACAGTTACGAAAATACGTCGAGCAGCAAGATAGACCTTTACCCAACAAATCTAGCCCGTAATTCATCCCAAAGCGTAAACTGAGGGACTTCTTACGGAAGAAAGTTAAATTAGAGCCACCTGAGGCTGTTTTTCCCTTTTCTTATAAATTAGCTTGGGAATACCAATGGACGGGAATATACACCTATAGAGTGATTCAAGAGTTGGCATAATAAATGGCGAAAAGCTATCTGTCATTGAAAAACATCAACCCCAAGCTATACCAGCCAAAATTGTTCTAATTGTGGAGAAAAAGTGGTTAAAACTCTCAGCACTAGAACCCATAAATGTCCTCATTGTTGGTATGTCGCCGACAGAGACGAAAACGCAGCAATCAACATCCTTAAATCTGCCTTGAAAGAATGGTCAACTACCGTGGGGCGCACGGAATGTGAAGTCTCTGGAGAAATTCCCCTCTGCTTGAATTTGGAAACAGATAAAAGTAAGGGAACTCAATGAAAGAGAAAATCTAAAAAGTGATTTTTAGAATCCCCCACTATAGCCGACGACAGGAGGTTTAGTGGTGGGAGTACGTCAAGAAAAAAAGACGATTCAATCTAATTACAATCTAGATGCAATTTATTTTAGTTACTTAATTGGCAATAATACGAACAGAAGCAAGGGAGTTAAATACTATGTTTAGTATAACTTTAGAAATTCTAGAAGGCGATCGCTCTCGCTCTGTTACCCTTTCTTTAGAGTCAACCAAATCTCCTCAAGTTATTCGTATTGGTCGTAGTGCTGCTGATTGTGATGTTGTTTTAACAGATAAAAAAGTTTCTCGTCTTCATGGGGAAATCTTTTTTAAGAAAGAAGAATATACTTTTTACTTGCGGAATCTAACTTCCCATCGTCCCAATTCTCAACCCAATCCAGTTTGGGTAAATAGTCAAACAATTATCGATCGAGAAGTGGCATTACGTGCTCAAACCCAGATTCAGCTAGGGCAAGTATTATTGAAAGTTTTAACTATTGATATTCCTCAAAACGGAATTAAATGTGTTAACGGACACACCGTACCCTATACCTACAAGGGCTATTTCTGCCCACACTGTGGCTCTTTTCTCGAAAGTGGTAGTACAGTTGCCGTTTCTTCATCTCAATTTTTGCACTTACAAGGAGAAAGTAATGCAGCCAGAAATTAAGCTTACTTGGCGAGATATTAATACAAAAGAGCAACAAGAACTAATTACTTCCTCTTCGGTTGCCATAGGTCGCAAGCTAGAGCGTCTGCCAACTGAGTATCAAGGACAGTCTTTAGAGCCTGTTGTTTTACCTAGTAGCAAAGTTTCTAGTTTTCATGCTTCGATCGTGTTGTCAAACCAAAGATGGATTATTCATGACCATAGCAAAAACGGAATTTTAGTGAATAATAAACGGGTTAATTCCTCCCTCCCTCTAACTCAAGGCGATCTAATTCAAATAGATGCTTATCAAATTATTTTTAGCCAAGTAAAGACAACAGATACAGAAGCAACACAAACAAGTTTTTTAGAAGATAACGATGCAACCACAACTATTAATTTTGATGACTCAGAAGTCACCGAAAGATTTGTCTCAGAAATTTCGACTCAAAACTCTTTTTTACAGCTATTCGAGCAATCTGAATTTATCTCCAGGTCAAAAATTTATACTGCAAGGATGCGAGTTGATGAAACTGAATATGCTGCTCTTGGTGGCGGAATGGGTAGCTTTGCTTTCGTCGATACCTTAAGAATCTGCGGAATTGACCCAGAAAAAATCTGGGTAATAGGACCGGCTCCCAAACCCTACAATCGCTATCAAACTCTCTGCCTTAACTCACAAATTCGCCCTCATAACCGACTGCGATCGGGGTCAGATTCTTGTCCCGATAACATTTGGGGTTGGCCTGGATATGCCTTAAGAGAAGCTTTTAAAGATTTCTGCAAGGGTAAAGTCAATGTAGCTGTAGAGCATCTGTGGAAAGTTTTTGCCGAACCTATCCTCGCAGATACCTATACTCCTAAATCTCAGGATGTTTTCAATTCCATCGACAGAGAAGCCCGACGTATTGGCTGGAGTCAAATGTGGCGTTACGGTCGCATACGCTGTATTCGCAAAACCACAGACGACCGCTACGCCATCGTTTATTCTGGCACGGATCGAGAAAAACAAGACCATCGTCTGCTCATTGCTAAATACGTCCACCTTTCTACTGGTTATTCTGCCATTCGCTTTTTAGCTAGTCTTCAAGCCTATCGAGAACAAACTGGAGATTGGCAATCGGTAGTGAATGCCTATGAAAATCACGAGTATGTTTACAAACATCTAGAAAAACACGGTGCTACAGTCATGATTCGTGGTAGCGGAATTGTTGCTTCCCGCGTTATCCAAAGGCTTTACGAACTCCGTCAACTTAATCCTCAAATTACCATTGTTCATTTACTACGAACTCCCAAGGCTTCGGGGAATAAAGTCGGTTTAGCACAGCGTGCTGTTGCTAACTATTGGGAGTTTCAACCCTACAACTGGCCTAAAGCAACCTGGGGGGGTGATATGCGCGAGCGCCTAGAACAAGCCTCTCCTCTAGAGCGATCGCAACTACTGAGTAAAGATGTCTGGGGCGGTACGACTACAGCTAGTCGCCAAGATTGGCAAAAGATTATCGAGCAAGGCAATCAAGGTAAATGGTATGTGCTGCGGTTTGGGGAAGTCAAAGAGGTCACCGCTAATCCCAATTCCCAGGGCGATCGGGGTAAGTTGATGATTCAATACATTGACAAAAATACCAATGATTACCAGTATCAAATTGCTGATTTTATTATCGACGCAACGGGTTTAGAGGCTCGACCCCAGTTTCAGCCTTTTTTGCAAGATTTAATCGAACGCTATGGGTTATCTGCTAATCCTCTAGGGCGATTGGATGTTACTAACGAGTTTAGAGTTAAGGGTATGGAAAATGGTGCAGGAAAGATGTATGGGTCTGGAGTTATTACTCTGGGTGGCCCTTATGCTCCAGTTGACACCTTCTTGGGACTACAGTACACAGCTAGGCGGGCTGTTGATGATTTAGTAAAAATTAAATCTGGAGTGTGCTATTTAGAGGGCTTTGATTCTTTCAGACAATGGTGTAAATGGGCGTTAAATCAAGCTCCCTAATCAAACGAGTAAGTACTCAGGCAAAATTATTTGTATAGAACCCATTTGGGCTCTTTTACATTACTATCGAATTATTATGACACCTACTTTATTTGGTCGCTGGCAAACGCGAATATTTCTCTTAAGCACCGTCGGTATTTTGTTAACCCTACCTTTTGCTTGGGGTTGGGTGGGCGATCGCGCTAGTCTAACTTATTTTTGGGTATTGCTTTATCTTGGTCTTGTTGGTTTAGCCTGGGACTGTCTCTATCACCTATTGCAGCAATTTTTGTGGGATCATGACTGGCCAGGAATCCTGCAACTAGGAGCAGCAGTTATCGAGGCAATCTTTTTAATAATGCTGATTAACTTCTTTGATTTACCGCACATTTCCCCTTCAGACCTAAACTTAAGTCTATTCGTACTACACTACAGCGTAGTTTGGGTAGCGGTTTATCTTTCTTCTTGGGTTATCATGCGGTTATTTTTCCCCCGCTGGCGGTTTCGGGGCGGTCGCTTGCTTGGTAATTGGCATTCAATCATTTAGCATTTATCTCCGCCAGGGCGCGGAAAGGCGAGCACACGATTTCAGGAATACTTTTTGTCCTCGCTCGTATCCTGTATTACGCTTTCTGTTTTCAACCAGTCAATCTTTTTTATTTTGTAACCCTAATTTGAACCATCCCAATTGTCTTTACCTTTTTGGTCAACATACATTACTTTTTCCAATTGATATCAGCTCAAAAGTATTATCGAATCCGATTTCCCATACTTGGTTGATGCACAATCCGAAAAATAAAAGAGAAAGTTGGTTGTCCTGCTGAATAGAGCTTTGATGGTTACATATTCAAATCGGAGAAAAAATATATATATGAAACAATACAATACAGATCGAGTATTAATTTCTTCTGATACGTCATCAACAACACTACAAAAACTTGCTAATAGTGGTAACGAGCAAACACGATATCAGGTTGCACAACACCCCAATACACCACCAGATGTATTGAAACAATTGTTTCGTCGCTATCCTATTGAAGTTTTAACTAATCCAATCATGGAGTTACTGTTATTAGAAAATCCTAACTTTCTGGAAGAGTTATGTGATTATCTTTCTCTTGAGGACTTTATCTTTGATTTAATCCCTCATAAATTACCTTTATTTTTTCTAGAATGGGGATTGAACAACCCGCGTTCAGATATACGCTTGAAATTCGATTGCCTAATTCATATTCCTGTAGAGTTTTTAAACACATTATATCGAAATGGACATGATTCTATTATTAGACAACTCGCTAAAAATAAAAATACACCTGTTAAGATTCTAGAACAATTATCTCTAGATCAAGACTATTCTATTCGTGCAGATGTCGCCAGAAATGAAAATACACCTGTTAAGATTCTGGAACAATTATCTCTAGATCGAGATCTAACTGTTCGTTGTTGTGTTGCTTCTAACCAGAATACACCATGGAATATTCTTGAAAAATTATCTCTAGATCAAGACAGAGCTGTTCGTGCAGATGTCGCTAGGCAAATGCTACGAGAACTTACTAATAGTGATGACAAGCAAACACGATGTCAAGTGGCACAAAACCCTAACACACCACCAGATGTCTTAAAAATATTGTTTCGTCGTTAGGGAACATCCCATTTTGGCAAAAAGAGGTAAATAAATTCGCGAGTATAGCTCGCGAATAATGACCGTCTTTATTTATCTTCTCGTTCCCCATCAAAAGACACATCTATTAAACTGCTCTTTAAAGAATC
>JASJEK010000321.1 GCA_030064915.1 Xenococcaceae cyanobacterium MO_234.B1 | reverse complement strand
GATGGGGAGATAGGGAGATGGGGAGGTAGGGAGAGGGTTTTAAGGTTTGTTTCCTAATTAATAAAGCAAGCAAGTTAAATGTGGATTAGCTTAAAAAGATGAATGCACTTGCAACTGTACGTCAAACTGTAAATCTATCTGGCATTGAGTTGTCTTATTGGGAATGGAATCGAGGAGAAGAGCCTTTATTGCTTTTACACGGATTAGCCGATTGTGGCTTGGTTTGGGCAAGTTTAGGGGATTATTTAGCTCCTAACTATCATATTGTTGCTCCCGATTTACGGGGTCATGGAGATAGCAGTAAACCTCACGAAGGATATCGGTTTGCCGATTTTATTCAGGATTTAGAAGCTTTAATGCAGCATCTTGGATGGTCTTCTGCTAGTGTTTTAGCTCATTCTTGGAGTGCTAAATTATTGACAATTTGGGCAACCGAACATCCAGAGCGGTTTCAGAATTTAATTCTTGTCGATCCTTTTTTTATTGATAAAATTCCTGGTTGGTTGGAAATAACTTTTCCGATTTTGTACCGTGTTTTGCCGTTTCTCAAAATTATGAGGTCTTTTGCTAGTTATGAAGCAGCAGAAAAATTAGCCCGTCAGTTGAAACAATATCGTGGCTGGACTCCCCTGCAACAGCAAGTGTTTCAAGCCAGTATCGAAGAAAAACCTGATGGAACTTGGGGCAGTAAATTTGTCGTGCCAGCACGCAATCTCATTTTTCAAGAAGTGATGAGAGTTGCCGGATTAACCAAACCCATTGAGATTCCCACCCTATTTATTAAACCTAGCCAGGGACTCAATCGGACTCAATGGCAGCTCAAACCCTATCGAACTTATTTACCAAATCTCCAAATTTGCCAAGTTCCCGGAAATCATTGGGCCTTTCTCGTCGAGCCAGAAATTTTTAATCGGACTGTGGCAGAATTTTTAAACAGCAAAACTCGACTCTAGAGTAGCAATTAATAGTACAGTATTCTCTAAAATCATAATTATACAGATGTATCTCAACAAACTTTGATGAGTTGGAAATTAAATTTATACCTTAAATTAACTTTAATAATAATGGGTGCTTTTACTCCATTTTATTTATGCTTAGCCGAAGAAAATGACTCCAGACATTGGGATTATGGTGGCACCTGGAATCCTACTCGTTGGAGCGAATTAAAGCCGGAATATGCTTTGTGCCAACAAGGTCGCAATCAATCGCCTATTAATTTAGTTCCCCACAATGCTAAGCCTATTTCAGTTTCCTGGGAATTTAAATATCGCTCAATCCCTGTAGCTATTCTCAATAACGGTCATACTATCGAAATAGAATTTAAACCAGGCAGTTATTTACTCATCGATGGGAATGAATACGAGCTGCAACAACTCCACTTTCATACTCCCAGCGAACATACTGTCATGGGAAAGGCATCGGCAGGAGAATTGCACTTAGTACATAAAACCCGAGATGGTAAAACAGCAGTATTGTTAGTCTTCTTGATAGAAGGAAAATACAATCGGGTGCTCGGAACCCTCAGAGAGTATATTCCCAGAGAAAAAGGGGAAAATCAAATCAAGGGAGTTGGCCTAGATGTTAATGAACTTTTACCAGCTCAGCGCGATTCTTATTATCACTATACTGGTTCTTTAACCACCCCCCCTTGCACTGAAGGAGTCAATTGGTATGTCATGACAGCTCCTATTGAAGTTTCATCGGAGCAAATAGAAAATTTTCGCCAAATTTACCAAGTGAATGCGCGACCAATTCAACCTCTCAATGGGAGAGTAATTTATTTTAAAGAGTGACAATGGTAAAACACGAGTTTCCATAATCAAGGATAAATATGAACAATTGATGAAAAGAATCCACTAATACTTTTTTTGGGTTGTGTATTGGAGAAGCTTCGGAAGCAGCGGTCAGACCCCGCGTCGGACGGGGCGTACGAGTTCTGCCGTAAAACGACAGAATCAGCCCCTCCGAAAGACGCAAACGTCCGGTATCAACGCCTGGGGAAACCCCAGGCGACACGGACTTGGGAATGCTGACCAAGAGAGGAGGAGAGAAAAATAAGGCTTATCCGAACAGTATTGCAGCAGGTTCTACACCTTGATTAAGATGGAAAAAGTGACTAACCCTAAAAGAATCAAAAAGCAAATTACTTGCAATCTAGAAATATGATAAACATTTTTTTCTAGTTTCTTTAAACGATGATCTATGCCATCAACTTTAAACTCTATATTGGGATTATTATCTACTAAAAATCCCTTGTGTCTATCTAAGGTTTTCTCTACTTCTCTAATTATTTCATGTTCAATCTCAAGTTTAATAGCAGCAAAATTATAGTCTATACTTTCTAGTTTTTCTGATTGACATTTAACTTCTTCTTTTAACTGAGACACTTCATCGATATCAGATTCTAGTTTCAAAATTTTGTAAAGATATTTTTCTACTAACTCTGATCCTAGTTGAAAATACCCTTTATTGACTTGTCGAATAGCATTAATTAATTCTTCCCCAGGAGCAGTTTTGAGCAAATATCCTTTAGCTCCATTATGTAAAGCTCTATTTAAATCTTGTTCATTATCATGAATAGTAAGGATCAACACTTTAGTTGTTACAAATTTATCCGCTATTATTTTGGTAGCGTCCAAACCATTCATAATTGGCATTTCCAGATCCATCAACACTACATCTGGTTGCAAAACTGATATTTGGTCGATTGCTTCTTTTCCATTAACTGCAAATCCTACTATTTTGAGATCGGACTCTTTTTGTAGATAGGATTCTAAAATATTACGGATAGTCTTTTGATCGTCAACAATAAGGATCTTGATCATAAATCATCGAAATAAATATTAGGTATAAATATTCAGAAAATTTTTGCTGTAATCTTGAAAACAATAAAGAGTTTACTAGTTTTATTTTGATAAAAATCCTAATACTTATGAATATAAATAATTAGGAAAGCCAGAAAAAACTCAGGGTTTAACTTGTTCATATTCATTGTGATTTTTTTTTCTCATACTTCAATGATATAGTACTTTTTAAGTATTTTATTTGCCCTAAGATTGATACATTTTTTCAATGGCATAGCACTTTTTTAAGTATTTCCACGCAAAGTTTGCACATTTTTTACAATCAACTATACAAGTAAAATCACTTAATTTTTTTAAATTTTTTTTAAAATAGAGCAAATTTACTACTCAAAAGAACGTATTTTCCCTGATTTTTTTTTTCCTATTCCCCTGTTATCTTTAGTTGCAACAGATATTAAGACTTTTGAATGAAATCTTCATATAATACAGGAGTTAAATATAGGAGTTAGCTGTTTTAATATATTAGTGGCTAATGACCTGTCAAGGAGAGACGAAACACGGAACTTACAAGCTTTTGAAGAAACCTCAAAAGATAGTTCCTCCTTGAGAGAGTCCGCAGCTTGAGAAGAGTTTTAGTCACACGAACAAGCCCAAGAGCAAGCCACACTGAAACAGAATTAAAATATAATCCTTTGGGCGGAGGGATTGAAGCCTCGGCATATCTTAAGGTATGCGCCAGTACAGTACCACTAGAATAGAAATAGTGAGTAAAACCTGCGGATAGGATGTAAGTCTTTTGAGGATAAGCATAATCGCTGAAAGTAAAGTAAAGCAACCTAAATGAAAGAGGAAGCTTGTATGGGTTTACGCTACGAGTACGTAACTTAGGCAAAGACCTAATCTAGCAGTTTCAACATTAAAAAAATAGAGTTTTTTTGAAGGATCTCACATCTTGTCCCTTAGTTTTGTGGTAGGCTACAACAGAAATTTTCGATAATATCCGAGTTAGTGGGGAAAAATGACAAAATTTGCAGCTTATGCCGCTTTACAGGCAAAAGAAAAATTACAGTTATGGGAATATGAACCTGCTCCTTTAAAGGATAGTGAAATTGAAATTCGGGTTACTCATAACGGTCTTTGTCACACTGATATCCACATGAGAGATAATGACTGGGGAGTAAGTAAATTTCCCTTAGTGGCAGGTCATGAAGTCGTTGGCATTGTCACAGAAGTGGGTGAGGATGTAACGACTCTGCAAAAAGGCGATCGCGTTGGTCTGGGTTGGATTCGCGATTCCTGTCGAGTTTGCTATCACTGCTTACAAGGTGAAGAAAATATCTGCAAACAGGGTTATACGGGTCTGATTGTGGGCAATCATGGCGGATTTGCCGATCTAGTGCGCGCTCCAGTCGATTTTGCCTATAAAATTCCCGATACTTTAGATTCGGCTAGTGCTGCTCCCCTACTATGTGCCGGTATTACTGTTTATACTCCCCTACGCACCTACATTAAATATCCAGCTATGAAAGTTGGAATTGTCGGTATTGGAGGTTTAGGACATTTAGCCATTAAATTTGCCAGGGCGATGGGGGCTGAGGTTATAGCCTTTTCTTCTTCTTCTGACAAAGAAGCAGAAGCCAAAAACTTTGGGGCGCATCATTTTTACAAGTGGGGAACTGCTGAAGAAATGAAAGATTTAACTGGTTCTCTTGATTTACTACTTAGTACCTCTTCGGCTGAATTGGATTGGGATTTAACTTTTAGTTTATTGGGCAACAATGGCGTTTTATGCTTTTTGGGTGTTCCCGTCTCTAGTATCAATGTGCCTCTAATTCCTTTGATCTTTGGACAAAAGTCAGTGGTTGGTAGTGTTGTCGGTGGTCGAAGATTTATGCAAGAAATGTTAGATTTTGCTGCTATTAATCAGATTAAACCCATGATCGAGACTATGGCTCTAAGTCAGGTAAATGAGGCAATGGATAAAGTTTTTGCTAATAAAGCTCGTTATCGAATTGTCTTAGTATCCGAGGAAACATAAAAGTTAACTAACTAATTAATGGGATATAGCGATCGCACAGCGTCTGCGAAGCAAACTGCCAGGTTGATTAACAGTTAGAAACTATTGGCTGTTCCCTGTTGCCTATTACCTTTGGAGGAAATTGTAGACAGAGCAATCACAAAAAGCTACAAACTCGTTTCAAAATGAGAATTGCTAAGATCAACACCAAAATCAGCAACCCTTTCTCTTGTGTCCACGTAAAACAAATCCGATAATGATTTCTCCCAAGAGATAAAACTGGGACAGGTTTTTGATAAAATCTTAGAGAAACATTACAAAATATTAACAAAATTACTAAATGAAATTATTAGTAGTCGGTGCTACTGGCACTCTCGGCAGACAAGTGGCTCGCCATGCTCTTGATAAGGGTTACGAAGTACGCTGTCTAGTCCGTAGCCCTAGCAAAGCTTCTTTCTTGAAAGAATGGGGTGCAGAAGTTGTTAAAGGAAACATTTGTGATCGGGAAACTATTACCCCTGCGTTAGAAGGTGTAGATGCAGTTATTGACGCTGCAACGACTAGAATTACTGATAATCTCCGTATTCAAAAGGTTGATTGGGAAGGTAAAGTTAATCTGATTCAAGAGGTTCAAGCTGCTGGTATTGACAGATATATCTTTTTCTCGATTCTCAATGCAGAGCAACATCGTGAAGTTCCTTTGATGGATATTAAGTACTGTACCGAGCTTTTCTTAAAGGAATCAGGATTAAATTATACAATTTTCCATCTTGCTGGCTTTATGCAGGGTTTAATTGCTCAATATGCTATTCCGATTCTGGAAAATCAGGTAGTTTGGGTAAGTGGGGAAAATACTCCCATTGCTTATATGAATACTGAAGATATTGCTAAATTTGCCATCCGTGCTTTAGAAGTACCAGAAACGGAAAAACAAACTTTCCCCCTAGTTGGGACAAGAGCCTGGGGTGCTTATGAGATAATTAATCTCTGCGAAAGATTATCACAACAAGATGCGAGAATTTCTACTGTATCCTTGACTGTATTACGTCTGATGCGTCGGGTGACTCGTTTCTTTGAGTGGGGTCAAAATACGGCAGATCGCTTGACTTTTGCTGAAGTTTTGGCTAGTGGTGAACCTTTGGATGCCAATATGGATGAAGTCTATCAGACTTTTGGTATTCCTAAAGAGGAAATTACCACTATGGAAGAATATATGGGTGAGTACTTTACTCGTATTATGAAAAAACTTAAAGAAATTGACTACGAGAAAAATAAAAATAAGAAGAAGCGGAAAAAACCCACTAAGCCTTACAGAAATCAATTTTAACAAGTAGCTATTAGCTTTTTTGTTGGTATTAAACATTGATTTAGTGTTGGGTTGCGCTATTGCTTAACCCAACCTACAAGCTAAGGATAACTTTATCCTTTATTGTTATTGTTCATAGTTAAAAAACATCTTGCTTTCACTTATGAGATAGGGTTCAATCAACAATCAACAATTATCAATCAACAATTATCAATTAGCAAAAACCAGGGTATTAAAATACATCTCACTTAAATGAGAAAAGCTATATTTATTTCCCTACTTATTATTACGCCTCTTGGATTCTTCTCTAAAGCTTATACAGGAATTGGTCAAAAGTGGGTTAATGATTATTCAGGAGATATTTTATATGAAATTTTTTGGTGTTTAATTTTATTTTGGTTTTTTCCTAGCAAAAAAGCCAGTGCAATCATTCCTCTTGGGGTATTTATTATTACCAGTATGATTGAAGTTGCTCAATTATGGTTTGATTATGTCCCTATCGCCATTCGCTCCCATATAATTTGGAGATTACTTTTAGGTTCGACTTTTGTGTGGTGGGATTTTCCTCATTATGCGATCGGTTGCATTTTAGGGTGGTTATTATTATCTAGAATTGCCTTGATTACAAAATAAGGATTCAAGAATGGCGATCGCTTTCCTCAAAATCCCCAAAGTCTCGACGACAGCAACCAGCTTATTTATAAGACAACCTGAGTTCGATGTAAGCAAGAGCCGTAAATTTCTAAAAAAGAAATAGCATCTTGAGAAAAATAAACATAGAAATTTTAACCAGTTAGTATTAAAAAATACTGGCTAAAATCAATCTACTTGATTAAGTGATTA
>JASJEK010000320.1 GCA_030064915.1 Xenococcaceae cyanobacterium MO_234.B1 | reverse complement strand
TAGCTGAACTTGAGGATAAGTTAGCAAATCTATCCATGTCGTAGCGAGCTTAATTTCTTGATTGCTACAAACTGAATATATGCGATCAAAGGCTAATATTACGGCGGAGCTTACGGATACTGAAACATTAGATTAGGGCGTGTTTTAAAACTATAACCATATGATGAAAGACGCTGCCATCGACACTCGTGGTTCAATTAATCTTTCTAATCATTACTACCTCTGCCCCTTGTCTAAAGTCGGTCAAGTTCCCCAATGATTATTGAACTATGACTACGATTACGAAGTTCCCACTCGCTCGCGACCAGGACGATACCAAATTACCGCAGTTATCCCCAAGAAGACAGAGATTCAACAAGTGGAACAGCAATTAGGCTGGCGAGCTTATGTTACCAATGCTCCTGTGGAGCGACTTTCTCTCCCCCAAGCAGTTCTCACTTACCGCGATGAATGGATAGCTGAACGCAGTTTTCATCGCCTCAAGGGCTGTCCTCTCTCTATTTCTCCTTTTTTTGTCCAACGAGATGACCAGGTTAAAGGGTTAGTGCATTTGTTGAGTTTAGCAGTGCGAATCCTGACCTTAATTGAATTTGTCGTCCGTCGTACCTTGCAAGAGTCGGGAGAATCCCTCAGAGGACTCTATCCTGGTAATCCGAAAAAAGCCACACAGCGACCTACTGGGGAAAAATTACTGGAAGCCTTTAAACATCTTACTCTGACCCTTTTCCACGTTAAGGGAGAATGGTATGGAGATGTTACTGAGCTTAATCCTTTGCAGAACCAGATTTTACTTTGTTTGGGACTTTCTCCTGATATTTATTCGGGGCTGGTGGAAAATTCTACTTGAGTTATGTCAGTGCTACAGCGTAAATCTGTAGGTATCTTTTCCTATCTTTAATTACGCGAATGATGAGTAATTATACTGCAATTGCAGTATAATTCTAAGTTAGGTGGACTGATGCCTGAACGCCTGTTCTAGACACCACCAACAAACAAGGAAAGAGTACCCCATGAGCAACGAACACGGAAATGATCGAGGCGAAAACGAACACGACCACACTGATCACGAGCGCTGGCTGGCGGACCATCGCACCTGGCGCATCGAGCACAGCAAGCTGCTCGCTGGCCTACGTCGCCTCGAGGCCGAGCTTCACGAACATGAGGCGCTCCTGCTGAAGCATGAGCAGTTGATCGCTCGGCACGAGGGCCAGATCCTTGAGCACGAGCGCACAGGCGATAAACTTGGACACGACGCGGCCCATGCCGAGCATGTTTCGCAGCACCAAGCTCACGGCGACGTCGCCCGGCAGCACGAGCAGCTCCGGGGGCGACACGAAGTCATTTACCGCAAGCTCTCTGGGTTGCTTGATACGCTGAACAAACACTGATTGAGTTCATATGCTGGGTAGCCATTTCAGAATAACATCATATAACAAGTAGCTTCTCATGGAATCATTTGCGACACAAAAAATCACCAATGCCACTGTTTGCTTCATAGCAAGTAAATGTGTTAATTGCGAGAACAATGAAGTTACTGCAACGGAAGTTGAGTACTGCATTGCGAGTGGGTTTGTCCGAATCATAACCGCCGAAATGGTTTACATTACGCATATCAGCAATGTTGTCTTGAAAACGACAACGTAATAATAGACTTTATCTTCTCATATATAAAAATACGCCAATTATAATCAGAATAGGATTCAAGAGGAATATTCAGTTGAGGCTCTTGATTGATTCCAGGGACTTGTTGTAGGGAAGAAGTCTCAACAAGTATAATCCTTGTACTAAAACACATTCAAGGATTCTCTGTGAAGGCGATCGCGATAGCTCCCATCAATTTGTTAGATTTAATTGACCCCCAAAAATGCTATGCTCTAATCCGCGTGCGTTTGATGGGGAGAAAGCGTAACCTGTCCTAAATGTGGTTCCGATCATGTCATCAAGAAAGGCTTCGATGATACTCAACCTGAGCGTCAAAGATACCAGTGTAAAGGGTGTCAGGCTCGTTTTAGGGATTTAAGCGATCGCTCAAACTCAGGGAAGCTGACTAAAAAGTAGCAGCCTGTGGCGAATTGCTATAGCAGTAAATGAAGGTAAAACATGGCAAGTAAGAAAGTCCGCGTCAAACTCGCGCATTCCCTTGCGGATTAAAAATTCCGCGGGGGTGGATAGGGGAGACTTCAAACTATCAAAGAAAACTATTGGCAGCAAAACATTGAATCAGAAAAGTCTCCCCGTCCCCGCGCTCGTCAAAGATCATACTCGAACAATCCATACCGCGAAAGGCGGTTATACCCCACGCACCTGATTTAAAATCAGGTGAACGGATGACGAGAATTTATAAGTTTGTCTGTAAAAGTTGTAATAGGAAAGTGAAGAGAGAGACATACGTGACAATCTGCCCTTTGTATTGCAATAAGTGTAAAAACAAGAGACACAAAGGGCTTGTGGCTGCGAAGACGAGGTAGGAGAAAGTAATGCTTTCAGCTAGCCAAAAAATTGAGCTTGAAGTTGTTGGTTTTGAGACTGAAGTTTTTGGTATTCAGAAACCAGTTGGAGATAGTCCTCGAAATGAGCGAGGGCTAAGCGATGAGCTTCGGCTTCAGATTGGGGATGATGTTTCAAATAACGTTTGAGAAATTCGATTTCAAATTGAGCTTCTAAAGACAGGAATTTTGAGTAATTTACAAAAGTTTCTCAAAGTGTTAAGTCAGTAAGCATTGAGCAATTAGCTATTAGCTATTAGCAACTAATCCAGTAACTACTAACAATTAACTATCCCTATTTAAAGCAGCTATTACAGCTTTTTGGCTAGTAGTTTGATATACCTCGGTTAAATATTGCTGTACGGCTTCTGCATCAGCAGCCATTAAGGGAATGTTACCTAAAATATCGAGAACAGTTTTATTATCTGTAGGGGGAACAATTGTCACTAAAGAAGAATCTAAAGGTTTGTTGTATTGCCAAAATTGTTGTACATTAGTAGTAGATTTTTCTACTTTTTTTGTTTGAGAAGCCGTTTCTTTTTTTTGGGTAGAAGCTGCTTTGTTAGTAGTAGATTTTTTCTTAGTAGGTTTACTACGTACTTGGCGTAAATCACTTAATATTTGCTCTTTACTACGTCCCCTTAGCCGAAAAATTAAAAAGGGATCTTCACTAAAGCGATCGCCTAATTGATAATATACTGCTGCAATATGTTTACAAGGATTAGCTTTATCAGGACAGGTACAACGGGATCTAACATCCGTTAAACTATAAGGAAATAAACTTAGCCCATTACTGGTAAAAACTTGCTCAATATCTTTGGGCATTTCTCCTGCTAATAATTGAGCCGAAAAAATTGCTTTCTCTGACATAGTTTTAATCACACAATCCCAATCTTCTTCATTAAACGGAGGTTGGGACATCATCTTTAAAGCTCGTTCTTGATTTTCATCTTTAAAAGGTTCAAGAGAAAGACGTACTTGATAGGGTTCTGCTTCACTTCCTTGTACTAGGGATAATACCTCATTGTCTACAATATCAATACTCAAAACATTGCCTTCTCTGGCATAGTTTCTTCCTCTTTCTAGACGTTTTTTAAAACGATAAGAGTCTAAAAGTTCTAGCCATCTTTCAACCCACCATTCACGCCCTGTTAACTGAAAATTTGTCATTATATTTACTAAAAAGAAACTACTAAATTACCTGGAATTTTCAACAGTTTATAGCTCTAAGCTTTAAGCCCTAAACTTTACAGTTAAACCTCACCGAGGTAAGCTTTGAAATTCAGCTACTTACAACTTATAGCTTGTAGCTTTTAATAGACTAACAGCTAATGGGTTTCAACTGCGTCCCCATAAACTATTACCAGCCCATCCGAGCGATCACGGCAGTGCCAGCTTCGCTGATCGCTTTTATTGGAATAACATAGGGCGTTGCTGAATAGATTGTTGATTAAGCAGGAATTGGTACTTGCTTAAATTTTAAATAATGTATTAATAGCCTAACCGAATACTTAAGCATTTGAATTGATTTTGAGGCGAGGAAATGCTTCTGGTTAAGAAGCCTATTCCACTCGCCTGTTGAGTAACATAAAGTAGCTCGATGTAGCCTCCCTAAGTAATGTCTCAACCTGGTATTTTCTCCTTTGTCGCAGGCACCTGATTTTAAATCAGGTGCCTGCGACAAAGTGCATTCCGCACTTCAACTTTCGTAAGCTGAGTTTTTGGCAATACCTGATGTCTTTTTGAGTCAATATAATTGGCGTAAACACAATAGCCATCAGTGAAATATCTTTTGCTATTCCAATTTTTAATTCTCTGCCAAAGTTTATTGAAAGTTCCACCACTTCGGTCGCCGATTTCCATCACGATGATTCCTGGAGCTAGACGTTCGGTTCCCATCCAAATCCATATGCGAAGCGGTATCCTTTAGGAAATCTTATCTGCCTTACTACCAATGTCAGTTTGAAGCTCATCCAGTTCTGCTAATTCTGGTTCTCCTGATTCGTCTTCAGGCAACTCTTCTCCAGATTCTGCTACCCAGTTCATAATAGTAGTATGATGAATCCCTGTAATTCTTTCAATTGCTGAGTGGCTGTCATTTGAGGAAACCTCAAATGTTTATACGCCACGTCGGAATCCCATCCCATTTAAGTATATTTTCAGGCAAATTTTCTTGACATCATCAGAATATCCTTGTTGTTCGTAGCTAGATTGGAAATAGCGATTGCATTTTTTACAACGATATTTTTGCTTACCTTTGATAAAGCCGAATTTTTGAGTTTTTTTGAATGGCAATGAGGACATTCCATATTCCCACATATCTCACCCAAAATGCGATCTCGAAGAGATCCGCTTCGCGGTGCGCTATAGACAAAAAGCTTACTGCATCTATGTTTGACCCTGGTGTTAACTCAGTCACGCTCCCCAACAGTCTGTGGTTTGAGTTCCAGTCAGGATCAAAATCAATTAAATTTTGAAGAAAAAGCAATTTATTTGGCATAAAATAAGAGCAAATATATTCATTATATCGATAAATATTCCTAAAATAATAGGCATAAATAAGGTATAATTTAAGAATAAAAGTAATATTAACTTATCTATTTAATGACTCCTAGTTCGACCAATTATAGCCCCAATCAATTTAACTTTGGAAGTATAAAAGGAAAAAAAGTAATAGCTGATTTTACTGGAGGAAGAATCACCTCAGATGCAGGAATTGTCTTGCTAGCAGAGTTAGATAGAAAGCTAACAGCGTGGTTGGATATGCTGGGGGAACCCCAGCATCCCCCACGCTACAAATCACTTCTCAATTTGCGGAATGTTTTCAAGATTACCGAGATTCAGCTTATACAAATTATTCAGTTTATAAATTACTGGCACAAAGAGTTTATGGTATTGTTTTAGGCTATGAAGATGTTAATGACCATGATAAATTACGCTACGAAGAGTGCCTTAGCAATTGCCTTAGAAAAGCTAGATTTTATTAATTCAAAAAAAACTGGGTTAGCAGGAAAAAGCACAATTAATCGACTAGAATATTGTCCCGAAACAATTCTAAATCAGAAAGAAAGCCGTTACCATAGAATAGAACATGACCCAAAAGCAATTGAAAAAGCTTTTGTGGAGATATTTCTCGCATCATATAAAAAGCCACCAAGAGAAATTGTTTTAGACATGGATGTAACAGATGATCAAGTCCATGGAAATCAAGAAGGGGCATTTTTTAATCCTTATTATCATGGGGTATGTTATGCTCCTTTATACATATTTTGTGGGCATCATTTATTAGTAGCTAAGTTACGTTCTTCTAATGTGGATACGGCAGGAAAAGCTTTACCAGAATTACAAAGAATAATTGGATTGATTCGAGAAAAATGGTCAAATACTCATATCGCGCATTAGGGGAGATAGTGCTTATTGTCGTGAAGATATTATGAAATGGTGCGAAGATGAGCTAAGAATTGATTATGTTTTGGCAATGGGAACTAATAATCAATTACAATTAAGAGCTTCCGATATAGTTGAGAAAGCCAAAGCTGATTATGACTCAAGACTTGAACCTGTTACTAAATTAATGGAAACATTTTTTTCGACCGATGAAGAATTATCAGAAGCAAATAAATTAGTGCCAGAAGCAATTTGGTATCGTTCTATGAGCTATAAAACACAAACATCATGGAGTCGAAGTAGAAGAGTTGTCACTAAAGTTTGTCATGGTGCTAGCGGTTCACAAATGCGTCATGTTGTCACATCTTTACCTGCTTCAAAAATATCACCATCTTTACTTTATACAAAGAAATATTGCCCTAGAGGGGAGATGGAAAATCGAATTAAAGAACAACAATTGGATTTATTTGCTGACCGTACTTCAACACAAACTATGAACAGTAACCAATTAAGACTTTGGCTATCTTCAATGGCTTATGTTTTGATGCAAGCTTTTCGTCAAAATTGTTTGAAAAGAACCTCTTTTGCGCTTTGCTACAGTCGGAACAATTCGTCTTTGTTTCCTTAAATTAGGAGCGAGAATAACGAGCGCGTTGTAGAAGAATTTTAATCGCTATTGCTACTGCTTGTCCCTATCAAGATATTTTAGGTATTGCTTACTCAAGAATTCAAGCAATTCCTGATTCTGGATGATTTTAATTTTTGAACAAGATAATTAAATAATTTCTTAAATAGCTGTTGCTTGATTGCTATTTATTTTGTCATAAAAAATTTTTCTTTATAACTAATTTTTTAGGCTATTTTCTCAAATTTTTTTACAATTTAGCCTGATTTTTTATCGTCATTATCTCAAATTTCTCTTGTAAAAAAAAATGCTCAACTTTTAAGGTTTAAATTGGCTTTCAACTTAATTTGTGAGAAAGTCAGGATTTAGTGTCGGTTGGATTGCCAATTACTTACCTGTAGCAATTGCAATGACTTACCAAACACAACCGAATTCACTAAATAAGGGTCAGCCAGCATCTGAAAATTGGCAA
>JASJEK010000319.1 GCA_030064915.1 Xenococcaceae cyanobacterium MO_234.B1 | reverse complement strand
AATGCCTGGGCTGCAACTGTATCGTTGGGAGCAGTACGGAAAAAATAGGGACTAAAATTCGATAGTTTAACTGAGGTACTAGTAGGAGAAATCGCTACTAATTGCTCTTGTCTGTATGCTTCCCCAGCTACCAAGGCAGCATCGCTAGAAAAAGGACCTACAATACCCAGGATATCGGGATTTTCTCCTAAAACTGAACCCAGTTGCCTAGTCATTTCGGGATTATTATTGTCAGCAGCGATCGCAACTTTCAAACCGATGCCGAACCCACCGACCTTTTTATTTATTTCTGTTTGTGCCTGAGCCACTCCTCGCAGTATTTCTAAGGCATTGGATGTTAATGTATTAATCGGAACAGAGACAGCAATACTATGGCTTTTCCTGTTGCCGATGCGGGCGTTATTCAGATAGATTAGGGCTTCTGGATCGTTGGGGTATTTTTGGACAGAGGCAGCAAATTTAGTAGCAGCAGTAGCAAAATCCCCCGCTGCCAATGCTTTTACCCCTGCTTGTTTATCGGGATTAGTTAGTTGGTCAACCAATATTTTTTCCCCAAAACTGATGCGATCGCCTAGATTGGCGATCGTTGGTGAAGCTTTTGAGTAGGCAAGCAAATCCCTATCAGTGGGGATTGAATCGTTGTTCGTTGTCTGATTGCAGTTAGGATAGCAATTGGGAACTAAATCCCGCACTATTGCCATGACCTGATCGAAACTGGCACGGTTTTCTAGCTTTTCGTATAGTCTAGCTGCTTGTTGATAATCTTTTACCGCCGCCTGACGCTCTTCCAATTCCGAGTAAGCACCACCCCGCAGAAAATAAGCGATCGCCAAATTCGGGTCTAATTCGATGGCTCGATCAAAATCGGGAATAGCCTGTTCTATTTTTCCCTCCAGCACCGTCGCAAAGCCTTTACCTAGATAGAGATAGGGATCGTCAGGAGTAAGTTTAGTAGCTTGCTCAAAGTCAGCGATCGCACCTTCGTAGTCTTTTAGGTACATGAGTATTAAACCCCGTTTTTCATAGGTAGTAGCAACCTCTGGTTTGAGTTCTATAGTTTTATTAAAATCTGCTAACGCAGCAGTATGATTTCGCAGGTGATAAAAAGCTAATCCTCGATTGTAGTAAGCTAAAGCATTATCTGGCTCAAGAGCGATCGCTTTATTGTAGTCTTCGATCGCTTTTAGAAAATCGTTTTGTTCGCTATGGACAATACCCCGCTCGACGTATTCTTGAGCCGAGTTAAGTAGTGTTGACTCAGCATACACAGTCCTCACACTAGATTCTCCTATTACCGATAAGATACTGATAGACCCTATCAACCAAGAAATAATTTTTTGCTTTCTACTTAAGCTCATAATTTTCCAGAAATGTTAATCAGACTACGCAACTTACAGAAAAACACTGTTAATGATATCTTTTCTTAGACGACAAATTCTTGACTTTTAGTTCCATAACAATAAGAACGCCCTCTAGCTAAAATCTTCGCAGTGTTTTCTCGACAGTAAAGATATCAAACCAGCTACTGGTTGCTTTCCCGTAAATTTTGGGAGTGTAGCCTAATGCTTGTTTTACTTCTTGATTTTTAATTGAATGTAAAGAGCGTTCCTCTGCATTTGCTATGGCAGTAGCGATCGCTAATCCTTCCCCAACAGAAACATTAAATTCCACGATTCTTCCTGCTGTTGTCCCCAAACCGCCAAAACCAGAAGCGGGACTTAATACTGCTAGGTTTTCATATTCTACAGGTAAAGTATGACGAAATCCGTAGTTAAATGTGGGCATGAGGAACCCTCTAATTTCATGGATACCCTTTTCCGCAATTCTCTCCTCCAAACCAGCAATACCGCCTCTGGCATCTAAGTGATAAGAAAACGTTCCTAAAGCTTCTTCTGCTGACACTCCTCCATCAGTCATTTTAGTTGCGGTCAAATCATCCAGGGATTTAGCTATTTGCCCGGCAGTACGAATATAAA
Organism: Xenococcaceae cyanobacterium MO_234.B1; assembly: GCA_030064915.1. Taxonomy (GTDB): domain Bacteria; phylum Cyanobacteriota; class Cyanobacteriia; order Cyanobacteriales; family Xenococcaceae; genus JASJCP01. Next base: position 4,627 of record JASJEK010000319.1, on the reverse strand, counting down.
GTTCGTCCATAAACTCGATACGCTGGACACCCAAACGTTGAAAAAACCCTTCTACTTCCTTGGCAATTTCCTTCATCTTTGGGGTGGGTTTAGCACCATTATTACTCAATTCTCTAGCTTGAGTCGCATTGACATCAAATAGCAAAGCATTAAGACTGAGCCGATTATCCAACACAGCAATGTTAGCGCGATCGAGTATCGCTTTAGATGTCCTCAGATCGAACAATGTATCCGTCTTGCCATGATAGGCTCCACTAAAGGCAAGAGCCCGCACATCAGCCGAATCTGAAGTAGCCTGGTACATAATAGCTGGTCGATCATGACTATCGGTAAAAGAACGCTCCAAATCAGCTAATTTTTCGGGATTGTTACCACTAGCTATGACTAACCAATCCTGGGCTTGGCGATCGCTTTTATCCAAGAAACGCTTGATCAACCCTGCTTCGATTTGTTTTAATTGCTGAATATCTTTACCGTAGACTTCAAACACCCAACCCGCGCTGAGGGTACTATCGGGTAACCCTAATTGAGCAAATCCCATTGTCATCTCTACCCCACTCATCTCTGCTAACTTTCCCCCTTGGGTAGCATCGATAAACTGCCCGGCGACAAAGGAGCCATTATCAGCGGTAGTCAAAGAACAAACTAATTTACTGGCAACAGCTACAGACTTCAAATTGACGTTACCAATAAGATCTATGTTTTCCCTCGAAAATAGATTCTCAAATGCCTTTGTTGCTGTGAAGCGATCTAGGGCAATTGCTTCTGTGCCTGTGATATCGAGAAATTCTTGATAGAGTTGACTAGAAGCTCCAAAAGCCCCTAACTCTCCTCGCATATTGCGGGGAACCTGATTGCGATCGAGATAAGCCAAGCCCCCTCTAACCAAGTGTCCGCCGATTCCTCGTTTTGTATTCCCTTCCGTAATCAGCGCGACTTTAGCCTTACCATTTCTCTTCTCTAATTCTCGTTTGACTTTAATCGCTGTCATCACTCCTGGTACTTCATCACCAAAGACAATGACATCATATTCTTCAGGATTCTCTAATTTTGCATTAGCTTTGATGCAGGAAGTATTGGTTTCTTGCGCTGAAACCTTAATCAACACACCTTGAACAAAGATGCCAATAGTAGCGATCGAGCAGATAAGAGAAGAAGTTAGTTTATGCAATTTTTTCTAAGTCACTCTTTGTACTTCAATTAATTTTACTCGTATTGACTAAAAAAAAGAATATTACGAATAATAAATGTGCAACGCTTTGTGACAAAATATCTTATTCAGTAGCGTAACCCATCCACAAACAATGCTCAAGTGTAAAGTTGTGAAAGCCCTGCCCCCTTACAAAAGTGAGTGTCAGGACGGAGCGTCACATACCAAAAATTTGTATTGGTTTCGGTAGTGATGTATACAGACTGGTTGCTTATTTTTAGATAACTATGGTCAGCTAAACTATTTACTAATTTATTCAAGAACTCCCTTCCTACCTAAGAAGTCAGGTAGCTTAAGAGTCAATTTGTCATGAAAAAGAGTTTCTCACTAAAATCAATAGTATTTTGGGTATTGGGGATTGATAGCTTAATGATTGCAACTGCCATTGGTAGAGCAATCTTACTCGATCGGAATCCCCTGCGTTATTTTGACGAACGTGGTTTCATAACTTGCTTCTCTGTTGTTCAATTATTATTTATTGCTTATTTATGTTGGAAAATTAGTATCATCAGAGGGCATCAACATTCCTCCTTGAGGGGTTGGAAAAATCCTAGTAGAGTTTGGCAAATCATGACAGGAGGATTTATCTTTTTGGCTTTAGATGAATATTTTGGGATTCATGAAAACACAGATGTAAGCTTACATAAGCTTTTTAATCTAAATGAGAATGGATTAACGAGTAGAATAGATGATTTTCTTATTTTATTTTATGCAATTATCGGATTATTTTTTCTGCGAACTTTTAAAAATGAGTTCCAAAAATTCACTAAATTCAATGCAGTTTATAGGTGGTTTTTCACTGGATTTAGTATGTGTTTTTTAACTATCTTGTTGGATATGCTCAGTCACAAGAGACAACTATTACACCTTATGGTTGAGGATTACGAAAAGCTTAAGATCATGGACACCTGGTTTAAATCCATAGAAGAAATACCAAAAATTTTTGCAGAAGGAGCATTTATTATTGCTTTTTACTATTGTTTGATTATTGCTAAAAAACTACTTTGGGAGCGACAAAAAGAGAGAGAAAACAAAAAAATAAGTTATTTTAAATAAGTGCCAACAATAGCGTGTCTCTTAACGAAGTGAGTTAAATACTTTACTGAAACTATTCCCCGTATTCCAGCTTGATAGAGGTGGGGTAACTCTTCTAGGGAAAGACGAGGCATTCCTCCTAGTCTTTGAGGTTGTACCCACCAAAGATAATCAGGATACAAGTTTGATTTCAATATATTATCAATCATAGTTTAGACTGTTTAGACTATATATTCACAATATCTGATAACGGTTATATGCAACTGTGCTTGCCTTTGTCTAATTTAATATTGTTTAGCTTTTGGAAAGCAGTTATTAGTAATGATTGATAGTTGATTGATAACATATTAGCCACTAATCAAAAACTAATTATTTACTTGCAAACGAGCATTTGCCTGTTGTATTCTTCTAATTAAATAGGAAGGGTTTTACTTGCTAAATATCCTTGTATGATTCACGAATAGAGCGAGCATTTAAAAACTTACCTATCCAATGTAGATTATATTATTAGATAGTTCTAAAAATGAATAAACTTATACTTTCTTTCTTTGCGATCGCCTTTAGTATGACTTCTTTGCTTGCTACTGCTGTAGCTAGAGAAAAACCCTATGGCGGTAGATGCCTTTACATTAACGAGCAAGAGCAAAAGCAAGGTTTTAAATCTTGTCAAGTTGATATTCAACAAAAAACTCTCGCCATAAACTTTAAAAAAGAACAAGAGCAAGACAACAATAAAACCATCACAGGTAAAAGCGTTTTGGAAATTGCTTCAGGAGAATATGCCACAAAATTGCTTTCGGACACTGGTAGTTTAATTACTGGGATACTACTCGGTCCGATCAGTGCTGTTGGTAAAATATTTTCAGGAGATTATCAGCAATACATCATAAGGTACAAAGATACTGAAGGAAAAGAGACCGCTACGATCCTCAATATTAATCGTTCAGATACACCTGAGTTCCAACAAGAGCTGACATTAATTACAGGTAAATTAATTACTTTCCACCCAGGTCAAACTCAGACTACGATCGACATTGGACCAGATTTTAAAAATTATATCAAGTAAGGAGGGATAGAAAAGTTAAAATAAATTCATTTCTATCGTCCTCAAAGTGAGTTTAACTTTCTGATTTATCAATAAGTATGAATTTGTCAGAGAGTTGGACTTTGGACAAAATTAAGGGGACCAAACATCTGCCGTCAGATTATCCAACCTCTATCTAGTGATTTTTGCCTTTAAAGCTTTTAGTTTATTGGCACCATAATTTAACGATTTAAATACTACTAGATCGGCTTCTGTAGAGTGCAAGCGATAAATTTTATCAAATTTTTTTCTAACAAATTCGTATAGTTCAATATCTAATTCATTGTATTTTTCGATTACTTTAATAGTAGTGGAAGGAAGAGCAGGAATTTGTGGTCTTTTTGAGGTAATATTTTTGGAGCTATAAAAGAGAAAGAAGTGTAATATAGTATGGATTAGGGATATAGTCGTGTAATTCAAAAACTCCATGACCTGTTAAAAGTTTATATTTAGCCCTTGCTTCTATCGATAAATTTTTAAATTTTTCGATTTTCTGCTTTTGGTGAGGTGGGCGAATATCAAGTCTTTCAGTTTTGGAATAGTTACGATTTAGAATATTCAATAATGTTGTCCCTCCTGTTTTTCCAAGATGGACAAAAACAACCGTATTATTTTGAAATCTAATATCTGCTTTTTTGATAATATTTCTTACTTTCATACTTTTTAACTAGGCTCTGCTTAACGAATAACTTTGAGGTTTGATTCAAAAACTATTACTTTGTCAAGATTGATTTGAGGGATAAATCTTCCCCTGCCCCCCTGCTTCCCCTGCTTGTCTCAACCGACAACTAGCCAGACAGAAGAGAAATTTAGTGATTTGCAATACTTTTGCGACATAACCCTTAATCTTGCTGATCGGGAAAATCTACCCCCACGATTTCTCCCAAAGGATTGAAAAGGATCATAAAGTCAAAATTACCGTCAACAAGAGAGTCATACCAATTCGCGTTCTAAAGTGTAATTTTCAAAATCTGAGTGAATCGGAAATAGCTTATCTCGCTGAATAGAACAGAATAGGGGTCTTAATTCAAAGTTACGTTTCTGAACGCGAATTGGTATTACGGTAGTCGCTGACAGACACGGTAGTCGCTTCGCGGACGCGTACGCCGACGCACCGCTATTACTTATTATTTTCTCTCAATCAAGGTTTATGAGAATGGGTGCAAGAGTTCTATCAAATTACCAAGTCTTGTATTATGGTCATTATGCTGCTAATCCAACCATGAGACTAGTAGAGGTTTATGTTAAAGCGTATTTTTTCTAACTTAAGCCAGAGCTATAAATCTATATTCGCTGCT
>JASJEK010000036.1 GCA_030064915.1 Xenococcaceae cyanobacterium MO_234.B1 | reverse complement strand
ACAGATGAAGATGAACCGACTATGGCAGAAATTACCGCAATGGTTAAAGAGGTAAGACATAGCCGAAATCAAGGATGAAAGTATTACTAGATACGAATATTTGGATTTCTGGTTTACTTTGGGGTGGAAATCAGCGAAAAATTATTCAATTAGCTCAACAAAAGCAGATTTTTCTTTATAGTTCAAAGTTATTGATTGAAGAGTTACAAGCAACTCTAGCTTATCCAAAGCTTCAGCGTCGTTTAGCAAAGTTGGAGATAACCGCCGAAGAATTATTAGTTGAAGTATCTCGAATAACTCAGTTATGTCAGCCAATTTCTTTATCTGTTGTGCCTGAATTACGCGATCCCAAGGACAAAATTGTTTTAGAAACTGCTTTGAGTGTTCCTGTTGATGTAATTGTATCTGGTGATGAAGATTTATTGGTTTTGGGAGAGTTTCAAGAGATTCCGATTGTAACAACAAAACAATTATTGGAAAATTATTGAGTCTAATTGTTGAGGAAAAATTACAGGCGATCGCGTTATTAATTACCCTAATCTTCCAAGTCTTGTATTATTAGTTTTTGATACTAAAGATATTTAAAAAAGCGATCGCATTTTAAAATGCGATCGCTTATGTCTTTATTAATCAGTTAATTTAAAATTGGGCTAGATGTTGTTAGTCAATGAATGGTGTGACTTCTATGGTTACAGTGGCAGTATCTGTTTCACCATACTTATCACTCAGAGTATATTCGAGAGTATATGTTCCAGTAATATTTCCAGCGGTGTAAACCATCATTCCATTTTCATCGATAGTAGCGGTTCCACCTGCAACACTAATGTCAGTTCCAACTTCAACATCAAGACCATCAATTGCTGTAATACTGAGTTCTTCAGTAATAAAGGTATCCCTATTTAATTCTAAATCTGGATCGTCCGTATCGTTGGCTAAAGCATCGATGGTAACTTCTGTGGTTATTTCAGTTTCTGCATAATCATCATTTGCTTCTGGTGGTTCGTTGGATATTCTTATTCCTTGAAACAATTGTTCTGTGGCAGAGAAAGTATGATTGTCTGATTCAAATCTTGCGTGACCTTGAGGATGAGTAGTTTCAAAGACTACTTCATCATAGGCTATGCCAACATCAAAAAAGATATTTACAAAAGCATATGGTTCCCCTGGATTCTCAGAAGTATTATTGGGATTTCCATAGTATTCAGAGGTATTATTTACATTAGAGCCATCAATAAAACTTTTCAAATCAGATGTTAGGAATGTAGCTACTTCCGTACCATTATTCTTGAAAGTAAGTTTGTTGTAAGAATCACCTGCTGACCACCAGAAACCAAAGAATTGTTGATCCTGATTTACTGTTACTCTATAGCAATTAGATTGAGTGCCATGATTAGTGATGTATTTCGTTCCATTAGCTCCACCCCATTGATTAGCATCTCTAACATTCAAGCTTCCTTCGTAAGTATAAGTGACTGAGCCGTTAGTTTTGGTAAATCCATCTGTCCCTGAAACGTCATTAAAATTGATTTCAAACAAAGGTTCGGATAGTTGTTCTCTTTGAACTCCTGGATTTTCTATGGATACATCAATACTGTCATATGAGCTTGTACTATCAGAAGTGCTGCAATAGTTTGTGCTGATTCCTTGAATATTGATGGTTACAGTAGCGGTACTAGGTTGATTATCATAGCCAACAATACTGTAAGTAAAGGTATCTGTAGTAGAATCGCCATCATTCAGATTTTCAAATTGACCGTTAGGATTGTAAGTCAAAGAACCATTGCTGTTGAGAGTTACTAACGCTCCTGAATTTAAAGTAATTTCTTGACCTACATTAGTAGCATATCCCTCAACTTTACTTACTGTGAGAACTGTAGAAGCAACATCATTACTAAGGACGTTTAATGTTGTAGTTGCAGTATCTTTATCGGTTGTGGTGGAGTCATTCACTGCATAAGGTACTGCCGTAGTGTTGATACTACTGATTGCTCCCACAGCATCAATGTCTGCCCCAGATTTTCTGCCTAGTCCATTTGTTATATTAGGATCGTCAGTTAGACGAACATAAGAGAATAAATCTGTTGAATCATAACCAAGAGCATCTAAATCAATACCACTTGTCGCACCTTCTACTTGACCTAAGTTTTCCCAATTGACACCATCTTTACTAACTTCTACTGTTGTAGCTTCTACTGCACCACCGATTTCAAAAATCCATAAATCAGCACATTCGTCGCCACTAACTGTTAAATAATTGTCAGTAAATTTAATAACTATTTCACCACCTTGTCCCAGAGCAACACCCTTGTCATTTGTCCAACCACTAGCAACTCCGCCTCCATCCCAAAGGCTGGGTTCTCCGAGGGCAGTTTGGGGATTTTTGTATATGGAGTTAGTATAATTGGAATTTCCTGTACCTTCTGTAAAGCTAACTATTTCATCTCCATAGGAAGTTGCTCCTTGAGGAAAATCACCAGAATTAATATCGCTTGTCTCAGGAAGGGCACAACCAGTAGTTGCGACTGCACTTTTGTTGCTAGATTCAACTATTAACCCGACTGCTAAAAGAAGTCCTATTAAAGAATTAGCTGTAAGTTTTTTAAAATTAATAAATTTAAACATGATTTTTTAGTGTAAATAGTGTGTGTGGAAGATAAATGTAGTAATCAAATTTTGATTAATTACTATATTTTTTATGGTTAAAATGAGTAGTTGTTAACGATTGGTAATTTAGTTTCCTCTATAACTTAGCAAGGAATCTCGAATCTAGTAAATCCCCAAAAACACTGTTTTTTCTGCTTAAAGATTTTGCAAAATTACAACTAATTTAGCTTGGTATTTAAGTGATTATGTTTTAAACTTAATCAGAAGTTATTGGTTTATTCTGTTAAATCTATTTACGTATAAAGACTATAATTTAGCTTTTAAAAAAGCCAGCTTAATCAAGTAACTATTAAATAAAAGTATTTTTACGGAAAATTAAAGCTGCTCCTGAAAATATTGTTGTAAAGTCTGTAGCGATGAACCAAACAAATTGCTAAATTTTTTCAGTGTTAATCCTGATATAACGTTAAAGGGAATTATCTCTACTACACAATTACTATAGGCAATAGCCTCTAAATCTTGAATAAAATCGGGAGTCCAGATATTTTCTTGAACAGGAATATCTTGTTCTTGCAACCAGTTAATTAAATGCGATCGCACAATACCAGGTAAAATTCCCACATCTAAAGAAGGGGTGTACCAACAACCAGCTTTATATCCCCAGAGATTTCCTGTACTAGTTTCGAGCCAATTTTCTTGATGATCAATTAATATTGCTTCTTGGGCTTGTAGTTGACGAGCTTTTTGTAGTGCTAAATAAGCTCCTAGATAATTACCTGTTTTGTGACTATATAGACTGCGACGCAAGATAGGCTCTTTCGCTACCCAGGCAGTGATACCCTGTTGTTGCTTGATTGTTAAATCAGGAGGTAACTGTCTTCCTGTAATCCATTCTCTGCCATCAGGAAAAACAACTATTCTGAGAACAGGAAAATAAGTTAGTAATGATTCTACCCCTGTTTTTAGCCTTTGCCAATCCGGTTGCTGCCAACCAAAACTAATAATACTCTGTTTCAGGCGATCGCAGTGTGCTTGCCAATGGGTAAGGGGATGGGTTAGAGACTTTTGATAGACTCTCATAGTAGTGAACACAGTAGCACCATATAATAGTCCAGGTTCACTAATATTAAGGTTAATAGTTTCACTATCAACTAGTTTCCCATCATACCAATACATCTGGCTTAGGCTCGGGAGTAACAGGATTTAAGTACTCAGGCAAAATTATTTGTATATTTTCCATCTAGTCATATTCCCCAATCCTGGGGGGAAAAGAGTCAGAAGTCCCCCAAAGTTGGGCAGGGCTGTTTCATTCTCAATATAATAGGAGATAATCAAAGCTAATAAATATTAAGTGCAAAAAGTAAGGATATAACCCAAATTATGGCTCATTTCACTGATCGCTGATTGACTCCCAAGACTAATTTTCGAGAGATGAGAAAGCGATGCAGCGCGGTCTTGGACGGGGCTTTCAAGGTGAGGGGGCGGTTGGCGAACTTGATTCGCCAACTCAAGACCCCCGTGCGGACGCAGGTTCCGCACACAGCCCCTTGGCTTTCCCCCATGAGCTACTGCATCAAGAACAGTTGACTTTCGTCCTCTGCGTGGTCTTCGTTCTCTTTATAAATACTTAATATAAAGTAAAGTTATAATTTCGACGCTGATTAAGGAAATCTTAGCAATAACCGACTATAATCTACCTAATCACAACTTTATTTCCGAAAGTATAATTAATAATTATGATCGTAATCTTATCATGTATCGGATTCTTGACTGCCAGTTTAATTATCTATATTAGTTTTCAAATTAGAGATGACGTAGAATCTCAAGTTACTAGGATGCTAGGGGTTTTAATCCTCTTCTTGAGTTTTTTGTTTGGCCCTTTATTGATTAAGTTGCTCATGGCACTGGCGTTTTTCATCGCTTGGCCATACATTGGTGATCGTTTGAGTTTATCTTTTTATCGCAAACTTAATAAATGACATGGCTGTTAGCCTTGGCTCTTTTGTACTTATTAGTGATAATTAAATAGTGATAATTAAATCGTATATTTTGTAGGGTGGACTCGACCGGGGATTAATTTTGACGGCGATTATGCTCTAAGAAAAATCTTCGATGAAAGCGATCGCCTGTTGATGGTAAAATATGTATCTTCTAATTGTAATCTCTGTAAATGTGTCAAAATCAGGTTGGCGGATTACTAGGCACAAAGGATAGAATATCTTTGTTTCAAAATTCAAGCACAGCACACTGCAAATTTTTGTAAATTCTTAAATTTTTATTAAATCATTATTGATAATGACTAATGTGCTTGCGTAACTATAGCCTGTTATTTTATTATTGACAATGGCAAATCAATAATGCTAGGTATTATTGTTTTCTTTTTCTAATTCAGAGCTTAACACTTCTTTACAGACAAAAGTATTGTTAGATCGAGATTACAGGATAGAGTAGCGATCGCATTTAATTTAACTTAACAAACAAAGCAATTTTCTTATTGCATAAGTAACCTTACTCATATTGACAGAAGACGAAGTTTAGTAATTGGTAATTAATAATTCAGTGATTTTTCCTCGATTCATAGCTTTACTATTTACCATCCGACTAGCAGTAACTCTATGGATATTATATTGACTATATAGATTATCAAAAAAAACATCTTGAGAATCTGTATTTTGAGGGTCGGAATTGCTTAACATGACCTTAGCCTGACATTCTTCATCTAAATACTTGTAATACTGACTCAATTTAATTTGACTTGCATCATTAAACCCAGATTTAGCATAAGCAGTAAAGCTAGAAGTTTGACTAATTGGTCTGTATGGTGGGTCTAGATAAATAAAAGATTTGTCATCTATAAATTGATTATAAATATCATAATTGCCTGATAAAATAGTAGCTTTTTGTAAGACATGAGATACTTTTAAAATATTGTCACTATTACAGATAGTAGGATTTTTATATCTTCCCATTGGGACATTAAAATCTCCCTCCTTATTGGTACGATATAAACCATTAAAGCAAGTTTTATTGAGAAAGATAATTAAAGCTACTCTCTTAATAGATTCTTGAGATAGATTTTGATTATCAAAATCTATTCTTTGCTGATTATAATTTCCCCTAACTTGATAAAATATATTGGCTCGCTCCTCAAGATTGCTACTTAAATATCCTTCTTGCAATTTTGAGAGTATCTCAATTAAATTTTGAGGGCGATCGCGTATAACTTTATATGCTAAAATTAGGTCTTGATTGATATCAGCGATAAATGCTGTTTTAATGGAAAATCTCTGAATAATATCAAAAAAAACAGCACCACCTCCCACAAATAGTTCAAAATATTTATCTATCTTTCCCGCTTTTAGTTCTGGAGGATAAAACTGTTGTAATTGTCCTAAAAGTTGGGTTTTTCCCCCTACCCATTTGAGAAATGGTTTGGCTAAATTTTTATTCTGCTTAACTATTTTAGATTCTCGTAACTGCTTCATATCTGCATAATTATTTAATAAACTGTAAAACTTTATCTAAGTAGTTATGCAAAAATAATTACATAGTTGGGATAGAGAATATACAAATAATTTTGCCTAAGTACTTATTACCAACTAACCACTAACCACTACCTACCCCTATGAAACTCGACGCTAAAATCCCTCTAGGAAGACTGCAAGATAAATGGGACTATTATAAAGATCATTGTCCCCTAGTTAGTCCAGCCAACAAAAAGAAACACCATATCTTAATTGTCGGTACTGGTTTAGCTGGTGCATCCGCAGCAGCAACCCTGGCGGAGTTGGGATACAACATTAAAAGCTTCTGTATTCAAGACTCTCCCCGTCGCGCCCATAGCATAGCAGCCCAAGGAGGAATTAACGCAGCGAAAAACTATCCTAATGATGGGGATACTGTCTGGCGGTTATTCTATGACACTATCAAAGGGGGAGATTATCGTTCTAGGGAAGCTAATGTTTATCGTTTGGCACAGGTTAGTAATAACATTATCGATCAATGTGTAGCCCAGGGCGTTCCTTTCGCGAGAGAATATGGAGGGTTATTAGCAAATCGTTCTTTTGGTGGGGCGCAAGTATCCCGTACTTTCTATGCTAAAGGACAGACGGGACAACAATTACTTCTTGGTGCTTATAGTGCCATGTCGCGACAGATAGCAGCAGGCAAAATTAAAATGTATTCCCGTCGAGAGATGTTGGATTTAGTGGTAATAGATGGGAAAGCGAGGGGAATTATTGTTCGCAACCTGGTGACAGGGGAGATGGAAAGATATGTAGGAGATGCGGTATTACTGTGTACTGGTGGTTACAGCAATGTCTATTATCTTTCTACTAATGCTAAAAACTCCAATGTTACTGCTGCTTGGCGATGTTACAAACGGGGTGCTATATTCGCTAATCCCTGTTTTACCCAGATACATCCTACCTGTATTCCTGTTTCTGGAGACTATCAATCTAAGTTAACTCTAATGAGTGAAGGTTTACGCAACGATGGGCGAGTTTGGATCCCCAAAAACCCTGAAGACAAACGCCACCCTAACCATATCCCTGAAGCAGAGAGAGATTATTATCTCGAAACTCGCTATCCTAGTTTTGGTAACTTAGTTCCCCGTGATGTCGCCTCTCGCAATGCGAAACAGGTTACTGATGAAGGAAGAGGAGTAGGGAAAACTGGTTTATCTGTCTATCTGGATTTTCGCGATGCAATTGAAAAACAGGGGAAAAACGCGATCGCCCAAAAATATGGTAATCTATTTCAGATGTATGAACGCATCACTGCGGAAAATCCCTACGAAGTACCAATGCGTATCTATCCAGCAGTCCATTACATCATGGGTGGCTTGTGGGTGGACTATAATCTGATGAGTACCATCCCAGGATTGCACGTTTTAGGAGAAGCTAATTTTTCAGATCATGGTGCAAACCGTTTAGGCGCTAGTGCTTTAATGCAAGGATTAGCCGATGGTTATTTTGTGATTCCCTACACTTTAGGTAGTTATATTGCTGCAACAGATTTACCCCCCATAGATACCAATCATCCTGCATTTGAGGAAGCAGAAACCGCAGTTAGGAATAAAATCAACCAACTTCTTGCTGTTGATGGAAACAAAACCGTCTTAGAATTCCATCGAGAATTAGGAAAATTCTTGTGGGATTATGTAGGGATGTCTCGCAATAAAGAAGGTTTAAAATATGTTTCGGGGAAAATTGCCGAACTCAAAGCAGAATATTGGCAGAAGGTTAAAGTAGCAGGAGATAGTAAAGATTTTAATAAAAACTTGGAATTTGCCGGAAGAGTTGCTGATTTTATCGAATTAGGGCAATTAATGGCACAAGATGCCTTATTAAGAGAAGAATCCTGTGGGGCGCATTTTCGGGAAGAGTATCAAACCCCTGAAGGAGAAGCCCAACGCAACGATGAAGATTATAGTTATGTTGCAGCTTGGGAATATCAGGGAGAAGACAAAGAACCTATCTTACACAAGGAAGAGTTACAGTTTGATAATGTGGCACTAACTCAACGCAGTTATAAGTAATTTACTGTTAAAGAATCGACGTTTTGTAAACAGATGTTGCAACTCTGTGGAAAATCTTTAGAAATTATTACTTACCTCATTATTTTAGATAGGCTGAAGAAATCACAAGAAAATAATGAGGGATTGCTGTATGGATAAGGAACAGCCTAAGTATAAAATGATATGTACCTTAACATTTGGTGATATTTATCTTCAAATTATTGTTTGGCTGATCGTAATTTTTGTTAGTTTAGCTACTACTTTGGCACTATGGAGTAGTAGTCGCGAAATTTATGCTTTAGCTACGGTAGGGATTATTTTAGTGTTATCTCTGCCCTTTTTATTGTTTGCTTTCGTAACTACATTGTTAAATAACATTGAGTTTGCTCCCATAGAAGAAGTAGCCAGTAACAAATCTTCTAGTCGGAGAGTTAGCAGTAGTCAAAAACCAGCCCAAGCAGCAGGTTAAATATATGTAACTAATACAATCAATAATCTTGTAGGGACAATTTATCGGTTGTCCCTGCTTTAAGGTGAATTACAATTATGAAGATAACTAACCTTAATCAACTTCCAGAACAAAAGGTATTTCATAATCCAGAAATTAAGAAAAAAGTAATGCTAACTTTGGGGGATGTACCCCATATAACCAATTTTTCTCAAGCTATTTTTACCCCAGGACAAATTGCATCAGCCCATTTTCATCAAGATATGAGTGAAGTTTTTTTTGTCGAATCTGGAAAAGGGGTTATTTATATTAATGAGCGTCAGTATCCTCTAGTTGGAGGTACTTGTATTGTGGTAGAAGTGGGAGAAGTCCATAAAATAGTAAATACTGGCAATACGGATTTAACTTTAACCTATTTCGGCATTAAGAATTAATCTTGTTTTTTAAAGCAAATTTTCCTACTAATTCAAGAGATAATAGTAGTTAGGTAGAAACTGAATAAGTATATAGATAATTATCAATTATCAATTACTGAGGTGTTTTTTGTAAATCTGGTCTTTCTTCAGCTACAATTGCTCCTTCGACAGGGCACACTTGCAAACAGATACCACAGTCAATACAAGTAGCAAAATCTATCCAATACCAATCTGTCCCTTTAGCATTCTTACCAGGCCCAGGGTGAATACAAGCTACAGGACAAGCATCAACACAATCTGCAATTCCTTCACAGGTTTCCGTCACAATAGTATGGGGCAAGATGCAATACTCCTTAAGTTCTATTAAATCTATGTTTTGTTAAATCTATTAGGTAATATTACCATCTGCTACAGACTACTTGCTACACTACCCCTTACAGAATTTGATTTGTCCTAACCTAAATTTGTAGGGCTATAGTCGTAACAACGGCAAATATACTTTTCCCCTGCTTCCCAAACATCTAATTCCGTACCTATCGAACTCAAGTTAAAAATTGACAATTAGCAATTAACAAAATTTTTTGTCGCTCCATTTTTTGGCTTTTCTGATCGCATCTCTTGTTGTTACGGCTTTAGGTACAGCAACAGCACAACCTCTGTCATAGTTCACCCAAGCAGCATAAATACATTGTCCGTTTTCCTCATCGCAGTCAATTTCAATTTTGCAGCCACGATAAGTAAAGGAGAGAATAATGTGAGGGTAGTGAGGCTCTATCATTGTGGTTTTATGCTATGACTAAATATTAGCCTTCAGAAAGGGAATCGATCAACTCAGGGGGTAAAACTGGTAAAGAGATTGTAAAAGTAGAACCCTTCCCTTGTTTACTGTTAACAGAAATTGTGCCATTGCAGCGTTGTACTAGTTGCTGCACAATAGTTAAACCTAAACCAGCGCCCACAACAGGTTTATTGCCGACTTTCCTAGTACGATAAAAACTGTCAAATATATTGTTAAATTCTTTTGGCTCAATTCCAATTCCCGTATCACTAATCATAATTTCCACAAACTCATTTTTTAAGGAAGCTTGCACAAACACTCGACCTTGAGCAGGAGTAAACTGCAAACTGTTATTAAGTAGTTGCACAATCATCTGCCTTAACCAAGGACGAGGACACTGCACAGGGGGAAGATGGGAAGGAATAGTATAACCTAACTGAATTTGCTTTTCATGGGCTAGGGGTTGATAAGTACTGACAATACCTGGGACTAATTCTTCTAAATAAACAATTTCTGATTCTACAGAGTTATCTAGTTGTAATAAAGCTAATAAACCACTAACTACGGAGTTTTGACGCTCACATTCTCGCTCTAACATTTGTAGATAACGTTGACGCTGTTCACCTTTAACTTGCTTCGACTCCAATAAACTCAGAGCCGTTTTCATGTGGGTGATAGGCGATCGCAATTCTTGGACTAAATTGTGCAAAAAATTACTTTGCAGTCCTAGTGTGGCAGAAAGAGGTTCTCTAGAAGCAGATTTACGAGTAACTTGATTAAGAGTTTTTTGTAAAGATTCTATAATTTGGATCTGTTTGGTTAAGACATGGCTCTGTAATTGAGGCTCTCCTGGTGTAGTGCAGATTAAATCTGTTTGGGGAACAGAATCACTAGCGATCGCCTTTTTTAGTCCAGAAAGAAATACTTGAATAGTTTTCGGATCAAAACTAAAAACCATTCGCAAATAAGGTTGCTGTAGTCTTTTTCCTGAACTTTCTACTTTAATTTTTCCTGTTTGCCACTGAGCCAGAATCAAGCAGGAAAAAGCTTCTGATAAGATAGTCAGAAAGCATTCTCGCTTTAACCAAGAGTTCTTAACTAGCTGAATCGGAATTACGGAATTAATGGCAACAGAAGCAGCTTTATTCTCGTAATTGTGTTGATCGCTACATAGATAAATACTTCCTTGGGGAACTGCTTGCTGATATTTTTTAATATCTTCTAACCAACTTTGAGACTGGGGGGTTTTAACCCAAATAGTAGGGGTTAATTGCTGTTCTCGGAGTAGCTCAAAGACTGTTGTAACGCAAGATTGTAGGGTAATGGCACTTATCTCGACAGAAGGTAGGGGAGTTCCATTTTCTTGAACTATTCGATATAAAGATAAATTACTAATCATGCTTAAGTTCATGGGAGAAAACAGAGTTGCTGTTATTCTCTCTATGTTTTAGAGACAGCCAATTTCAGGTTAACAATAGAGATAGCAAGACGAATAACAGAACCCAAAACTATTGTTTTCAGTCATCGCTGCAATGCTATCGACTAAAATCTTGATTTTAATTGAGAAACTTGGCACTGTTAGTTAATAATTGCAAATCTTACAAACAACTGGCTAAAGTCGCAACTACTGACTGTCCCAAGGTCTCTAAATGATAACCCCCTTCTAAGCCAAACAAAACTAAATTAGTTATTTCTGTTACATATTGGCTAAACAATCCGTAATCTGATGGTTGTAAAGATATGTTTGCTATAGAGTCTTGATGATTAGCATCATAACCAGCACTAACAATTAATAAATCTGGTTGAAACGTCTTAAGGAAAGGAATAACTTCTTGCTCAAATGCAGGCTGATAGTCTTCTATAGTGCTACCAGGAGGGAGAGGTAAGTTCAGAATATTGTTATAAATACCACGGTCGCTTTTGCGTCCTGTCCCTGGATAACAAGGATGCTGATGCAGAGAACAATAAGCCATATTGGGATAGTCTTGCACAATAGCTTCCGTGCCATTACCATGATGCACATCCCAATCGAGAATTGCTACTCGATTGATTTCTGGTTGTTCTAAGGCATAGTAAGCTGCGATCGCTGCATTAGAAAAAAGACAAAATCCCATAGCTTGCTGCCTGGTGGCATGATGTCCAGGAGGACGGGCCAAAACAAAAGCAGGATTTTTATTAGCGACTACTGCATCTATGCCATCTAACCAAGCAGCAACCGCAAGCATTGCTACATCATAACTTTGAGAGGAAATAGGGGTATCTCCATCTAGATAACCACCACCTTTAGCTGCTACATCGGCAATTCTGGTAATATGTTCTGGAGTATGAATTTGTTGAATATAGGGTAAAGGATTTCTGTCACTTGGCGATCGCCACTCTAGTTGTTCTTGCCAAGGAACTTTTTCTAAAGCCTCTACAACCGCAGTAAGCCGTTCAGGTCTTTCAGGATGACCATAGCCAGTCTTGTGTTCCAAGAATTTGTCGGAATAAATTATAGTTAATTGTTGATTACTCATTATTCATTACTTATTACTCATTACTCATTACTCATTCATTGCTGTTTCGGTAGTCTAGGTAACTGAGAACTAATAGGGCCTAAAATCCGATTCAGTTGTCGTAATTGTTCTGCTGTCCCCATACAAATTAGAGCATCTCCCTCTAAAATCGGGGTATCCCCCATGGGACCTGCAATCAGATTACCGTCAAAACGGCGAATTGCTAGCACTAATGCCCCTGATTGGGAACGTAACTTAGCATCTCGCAGACTTTTCCCTACATAGGGGCAAATTTTAGCATCAATTAAAAATTCCTCTAGATAGTAAGAGCGATTGGCTCCTGTGATGATACCATCAACAAAATCCATTACTTGAGGTCTGAGGGCTGCTGCTGCTAGTCTTTTACCCCCTGTGATATAGGGAGATATTACCGCGTCTGCCCCTGCTCTTTGCAGTTTTTGTACCGCTTCTTCATTACTTGCTCTGGCGATCGCCCTAATTTTAGGATTGAGGGTTTTGGCAGACAATACAGTGTAGAGATTTTCTGCATCCGAAGACAAAGCCGTAACTATACAAACAGCCTGAGCAATTTTGACACGATTTAAAGATTCATCCAGGGTAGCATCCCCAAAAATTACCGTATAACCTAACTTTTTGATCTCTTCTACTTCTTCTAAATTGTCATCAATAATTACAAAATCAATCTCTTCTGCTGCAAACTCTTTTGCTACATAGCGACCAGTACGTCCAAAACCACAGACAATATAATGTTGGTTAAGAGAATCAATGGCTTGTTGCTCTTGTGTCATTCTAATTCCTTCTTGAAAATAACCTTGAATTAGGGCTTCGGTGAACCGATTAACAATATAACCAATAGTGATAACACCCATTAAAATTAAACAGATGGTAAAGAAACGACCGCGATCGCCTAAATCCTGTACCTCAGAAAATCCCACAGTGGAGAGAGTGATAATGGTCATGTAAGCAGATTCTGACAAAGACCACTTTTCTACTAGCCTGTACCAAAGTGTCCCCATCAGAACCACTCCAGCTAAAGCCACTATCCCGCCGATTAATTGTTGGCGCAAGCGTCCATATTTATCCTCGAAGCTATAGTTTCGCATTCTGAGATTTATTCTTTATCATTTCTTATATGTACTTACCAGGAGTAATTTGTGAGTCAGTCAACTGTAATTGAGAGTCCCTCTACCTCCTCTGTTACCGATAATTCTTTTGATACTAATACTTTTAACGCCAGTGTAATGAACACTTATGGGCGTTTTCCTATTGCTATTGAGCGAGGAAAAGGTTGTCGTCTTTGGGACACAGAAGGACAAGAATATCTCGACTTTGTCGCGGGAATTGCTACTTGTACTCTAGGTCATGCCCATCCTACTCTAATTGATAGGGTAACGCAGCAAATCCAGAAATTACATCATGTTTCCAACCTTTACTATATTCCTGAACAAGGACAACTAGCTCAATGGTTAGTTGCCCATTCTTGTGCTGATAAAGTATTTTTCTGTAATTCGGGAGCAGAAGCTAACGAAGCTGCCATCAAGTTAGTACGAAAATATGCTCATACTGTCCTAGATTTCCTAGAACAACCAGTAATTCTTACTGCTAAATCTAGTTTTCACGGACGTACTCTAGCTACTATTACCGCTACAGGACAACCCAAATATCAAAAGGGATTTGAGCCTTTGGTTGATGGATTTGCCTATGTCCCTTACAACGATATTACTGCTATCGAAAATGCGATCGCCGATATTGATGAAGGAAACCGTAGAGTTGCTGCTATTATGCTCGAACCCCTACAGGGAGAAGGCGGAGTCCGCCCTGGAGAGTTAGAATACTTCCTCAAATTACGGAAAATTTGTGATGAGAACAGTATCTTACTGGTTTTCGATGAAGTACAAGTGGGAGTAGGTAGAACAGGAAAACTTTGGGGTTACGAAAATTTAGGAGTTGAACCCGATATCTTTACCAGTGCTAAAGGTTTAGCTGGTGGTATTCCCATTGGTGCGATGTTGTGTAAAGATTTTTGTGCTGTCTTTGAACCAGGAAATCACGCCAGTACTTTTGGCGGAAATCCCTTTGCTTGTGCTTCCGCTTTAGCTGTACTCGAAACTATTGAACAAGAAAATCTGATTCACAATGCTGAAGCCAGAGGAGAACAACTACGAGTTAGACTAAGAGCGATCGCCAATAAATATCCCCAAATTTTTACCGAAGTAAGAGGTTGGGGTTTAATTAATGGTATGGAAATCAATTCTGATATCGAACTAAATTCGATTGATATTGTCAAATCTGCGATGAGGCAAGGATTATTACTGGTTCCTGCTGGGTCTAAAGTGTTAAGATTCGTTCCTCCTCTCATTGTCTCTGAAGCTGAAATTAATCAAGCAGCAGATATTTTAGAATCAGTCATTGCCCAACTGGCTTAGAAAGGTTAGTTCTGAGTTCGGAATTAGGAATTATCATTTTTTCAACTAGAGAACGATAACTCCGAACTCAGGTAGTTTTAGCAATTTGGGCAGCAAGAGCGATCGCAGATTCCATACTCTTAGAATTAGCAATACCTTTTCCTGCAATATCAAAGGCTGTACCGTGGTCAGGGGAAGTACGAATAAAAGGTAGTCCGATAGTCGTATTGATCGCCCGATCAAATGCCATTAATTTAACAGGAATCAACCCTTGATCGTGGTACAAAGCTAGATAAGCATCTGCACCATCCTTACCCTGACTATACCAGGCTTGACCAGGTTTGACCCACATGGTATCAGGAGGTACAAGTCCAATTAATTTAGCTTGGGGATAGTTTTTTTGTGCCGTTTTGAGCCAAGGTAATAACCAATCTACTTCTTCTGTTCCCAATTGTCCTGCTTCTCCACTGTGGGGATTTAACCCAGCAATCACGATTTTCGGGTTAGTGATGCCAAAATCCGCCTCCAGACAGTCAATGAGTAAATCTAGCTTGAGAGACATCAACTCAGGAGTTAGAGATTGGGATACCTGAGATAAGGGAATATGGGTAGTAGCCAGTAAAGTCCGTAACATCCACCCTGTATAGGGCGATCGCGCTACAAATAACATTCCGTATCTATCTGTTTGTGCTGCTTTTGCCAAGACTTCTGTTTGCCCTGGATAGTCATATCCTGCTTGTTTCCAAAGGGATTTAGCAATAGGTGCGGTGACAATACCCTGAAACTTGCCTTCTAAAGTAAGAGCGATCGCAGTTTCGA
Source organism: Xenococcaceae cyanobacterium MO_234.B1 (assembly GCA_030064915.1). Taxonomy (GTDB): domain Bacteria; phylum Cyanobacteriota; class Cyanobacteriia; order Cyanobacteriales; family Xenococcaceae; genus JASJCP01. Next base: position 6,081 of record JASJEK010000036.1, on the reverse strand, counting down.
GATAATGAAAACTTGCTTTTCCCGTATCTGCATTTCCCTGACCAAAAGTTAAAGCATGACTGTAGGAAATATCTACAATAGATAGAGTATCAGGGTCAGCAAGACTATTTTTGGTGTTGCCTTGTTGTAACAAATGTTGATAAGTAAACTCTAGTAGGGAACGACTACCAATAACTGTAATCTGACAATTCTGTGTGAGAGAAACATCAGCTAAAGCCTTCAAAACTATTTCTGTGCCAATACCAGCAGGATCGCCAATAGTAACAGCAAGATGGGGAAATGATGTTGTCATTTTTAACTTCCACGAAGAATACGTTGTGCTAGCCAAGGAGCAAAGCGATTAATCCATACCAGTAGTTTGACTTTACCTACCCTGATTTCGTAATCATTTTTACTCAAGGCTTTAAATACTTCATCTGCTACTTGTTGAGGACTTATTTTTCCTTTGCCTCTGCCTCTAGTCATGTCTGTAGCAACCATAGGCAAAATTGCCTCAAAAACTGCTACATTTGGTGCATTATCTTCCATTTGATAGCGAAGAGATTGACTAAAGCTATGTACTGCTGCTTTGGTTGCACAATAAATGGGCGCGCTAGTTTTCGGAGTTAAAGCTAGACCCGAAGAAACATTAATAATTGCACTTTCAGATTTTTGGCGCAACAGAGGTAAACAAAGAGTTATCAGCTTCACCATCCCATTGAAATTCACCTGACTTTCCCAATCTATATCCTTGAGAGCCTTTTCAGTATCTATTTCAGTGAATTTATAGTTTAATTGCACACCTGCATTATTCACCAGAATCGATAAATTAGGAAATTTAGTGTTAATCACCTCAGCTAAGTTCCTAATGTCACTATCTTGGGCTAGGTCACACTGAACCGTCTCTATTTCGCTCATTTCCTCTTTGGTACGAGTAAGTCGCTCTAGACTTCGACCACAAATGATCACCCGATTGTTTCTTTTATAGAATTCTCGGGCTAGGGCAATTCCTATACCAGCACTACCACCAGTTACCAAGACTGTATGACCAGATAATTCCATTAATCTTTTTCTATCTTTAGTGGCACAGAAAGATTTTACCTAGCCCGAAGGCAAATGTTAAATGTTAAATGTTAAATCAAAGGTCAGATAACTTAGATGCAAAACAATACTGCTTGGTTCAGTCGTATTTTAATGAGTGGGTTAATTGTTTTTATACCATTAGCAGCCCAAGCAGAAGAAAATCATCCCCGTTTATTTATTAATCGAGAGCGAATTAACCAAATTCAATGGGCAATTCAAGTACCTCAATCTCATCATCAACAAGCATTCTCGGCTCTAAAATCCCGTGTCGAGCAAAAAGATTGGCGTGTGTATGATTTTGATCTAAATGATGGTAACTGGAATTATGCTCGTTCTTATTTGGCAAAAGAAGCAGCATTTCTGTATCTCTTAACTAATAACAGAGAATATGCTCAAGTTGCTTACCTTACCATAGAAGCTATTTATAATGAGCCAGATTCAGACAATCGCGTTCCAGACAAGGGATATGGACTATCAAGAGCTACCATAGGTCGCAATATAGCGATCGCCTATGATTGGGCTTATCATGGTATTACACCACAACAAAGAGACTATGTTAAAGCCAAGATTAATATTGCTCTTGATGCTTGGCTAAGCTATCAGCACGTAAATTTACGTAATCCACTAATGGCTTCTAATTGGGTAGCAGTTTGCCGAGGTGGAGAGTTAGTGATGATGTTAGCAATATATGCCGAAGAAACCCGCACCAACAGATACCGACAGCTTAAAGAATGGCTCAAAACTCATTTGTCTAATGGGTATGGGGAATTAGGATTATCTCAAGAAGGAATTGGTTATACAGGTTATGCAGGTATCTTTCTCCTCCCAGCAGTTTATGCACTTCGTAGTGTTGGCGATACTGAGTTAGATAGCTATTTTCAGAATTTAGATTTCTGGAAACTGATTATGTATGCTGGAGCTTTCTTGATGAATGAAACTACAGAGCGTGAGTTTCTTCAATCAGGAGTCTCCCATTCCGGCATTATTGATGAAGGATGGGCAAGTTTGCTATTAGCGTCAGTTTCTCCCTCCCAGTTGCCTTTTTATCGCTATTTCTATGATTATCACATGGGTGTTCATGCACCAGGTACTCCTGGCGAAAAATTTGATGAGCGTCGAGGTGCTACGGTTTGGTCATTAATTTATTATCCGGAAAGTGCTCCTTCCTTTGACCCCACTGGAATATATCCCCCAGCAATGAGCGATCAAAAAAGAGGTGCTTATTTTTTTCGTAATCGCTGGAAAGATGAAAATGATATTTTACTTTCGATAATGGCTGATCTTGACCATCATGGAAATGCTTGGGATCAATCAGAAGCTTTTCAATTAGGTTTATTAGCATATCAGAGTCGTTTTATTGGTGGTCCAGGAAAGGAACGAAACCCTGCCCCATATAGCAGTCTGTTAGTAGATGGCAAGGCTAGTGTTAAAGGAAAAAACACAGGGCAACAAAAATTGTTTGCATCTTTCTCTGATGGAGGATACGCCATTATTGATGGTGGAGAAAAATATGCAGGTCTTGGTTTAAGTAATGTTCAAAGACATTTATTGGTTAAGTTTAATCAAAATACTGGTACAGCAATTATTACTACACTAGATAAAATTCAGGATGACGAGACTCATGATTACACTTGGCAGCTTAATCTAGGAGATGAAACCAATGATGGTGACATTATTTCTACTGTTGGCAGGGAAAATGGTTTAAATATTTTTGTGCTTCGTGGCAAGAATAATAGTTATCTCAAAGGATGGATTATACATCAAAATCCAGTAACGGTTATAAGTGGTGACCCTTTACGAGTGCAAGTTTCTGCCTCTAATACTAATATTTGGATTGTTATGATGGTCGGGCAAGGAATTCCTCCTGTGGCAACTTTAGAGGGAACGGGTATGGAAACTAAACTCAAAATAGATAATACTGTAATTGGTTATAATTCTCAAAGCGATCGCCTAAGTATATCAAATCTGGTTGACTGAGCCTACTTTTTTTGACAGTCTACGGGTAAAAACCTCGTAGATTCTAAAGGATTAATTTAAAGCATCTCTGAAAGCCCCTTCAGGTAATACTATTAGATTGCTTCTGTGCAGAGGCGATAAAAGCACACAAGATTTAGACATTACATGAAAATCAAGAATTATTTAGGGCTTTTAATTTTGATTCAGCTAATTCTTCTTGCTCTAATCGTTAACGCACAATTAGCAGTCTCCTATGATAGGCCATCTCTACTGTACAGGGAAAATTGGCGGAAGATCCCTGCTGCTGTTCCGGTAACTCAGGAACATATTAGCCATGAGGATTTAATGCTTAATTTATATGGCTCAGCTAAAGAAAATCTTAAAAAGAGCCATCACGATCAACCAGTAGACGATCCTTATTATGTATGGTCGGGGAAATGCTTGAGTAACTGGGCAGCGACCTTTAGCCATAGCCGGTTCCTTGTAGACTTGAGAGGAGTTGCCAAAATCAGATGGCGGACAAAACAGTCCGGTTTCAGGAGATTGCACATTATCTTAAAACTTGAAGATGGCACTTGGCTGGTGAGCGATCGAAGTGAAGGAGCGTTGAAAGACTGGAAGGTCAGTGAGTTTAACCTTATGGACATAAAATGGTACGCACTGAATATAGATACAATAACTGAAAAAGGTAAGCTGGACTCTGTGGATCTTTCACGAGTCGATGAAATAGGATTCACAGATCTGATGATAGGAGGATTGAGTTCTGCTTCCTCTAGGCTAGATTGGATCGAAGTCTATGGAAAACCTGTAGAAAGATTAGACTCTTAGTAGATCTAGGATTTTTGAAGTCCTTTACTAGAATTTAAAAAGCAAGCATGCTTAATTTCTATAATAGCTCAGCTAAAGAAAGTCTTAATGGGATTTTTGAAGTCCTTTACTAGAATTTAAAAAGCAAGCATAGCGGGTAACGGGATAGTATCAAGATGGGAAGAAAGCTCACACGCCGAAAATTTGTCAAAACTGCTGCTGCTGCCAGCGCAACTGCCGTTGTCATTCCCCATTTGAGTTTTAGGGATTCCTCCGCTTACGATTCCCAGCAACTGCCAACTAGAAAACTGGGAGAGACAGGGATAGAAGTTCCCCTCATAATTATTGGTTGTGGCAGCAGGTTTATGGCTATCCAGGATGAGGATAAGGCTCTTGAGTTACTCGAATATGCTCTGGATCGAGGATTATATTACTGGGACACAGCAGCAAATTATAGAAACGACCAGATTTCTAGCGAGGAGCGTATTGGCAAGTTGCTGAAAAATAGGAGGAGAGAAGTCTTTTTAGCGACCAAGGTAGCCGAACGAGATGGGGAAAGTGCTAAAAAGACCATTGAGAGAAGTTTGAAACGTCTTCAGACTGATTATATCGATCTCCTTCAAGTTCATGCTATAAAGTCTGTAGAAGATGTTGAAAATCTGGGCAAAAAAGGGAATGTCTTGGAAGTGCTACATAAATATAAACAAGAAGGAGTGATCTCTCATATAGGTTTTACTGGGCATACTTCAGCCGAAGCTATGAAGAAGGCGGCCCAAATGTACGATTTTGATACCATGCTGATAGCGATGAATCATCAGCGTAAAGAACAGAGATTTGAGGAACAGGCAGTGCCAGCAGCAGGAAGTAAGGGAATGGGGGTACTAGCCATGAAGGTGGTTCGACCAAGAGAAACTATCAAAAGTCTAAATCCTAGGGAGCTGATCCGTTATGCCCTGAGCCTAGACCATATTTCGGCAGCCGTGGTAGGGATGGATAGCTTGGCAGTCTTAAAAGATGGCATCGACCTGATTCAGAATTTTAGACCGTTATCGGCACCAAGAATAGAAGAAATTAGAGTTAGGCTGGCACCTTTCTACAGACATGAGAAATTAGTTTGGATGCAGCCTTGGTATGAAGACGGAATGGATGTCTCATAGCTGTAGCTACCTGCTCCCCAAGTATTTTACCTAAGAGGCGGAAAGCTAAGAGGCTTGTGGGATGCGATCGACTATTTCCTTGATTATTTCAGATGCACTTAGAGTTTAGACAAGCGACAGCAATAGACCTTGATTTCCTCGATGAGATGCACACTGCTTGTATGAAGGAGCATGTTGTGAAAGTTTATCCATGGAATCCAGAACTCTTTCGTCAAACATTCAATCCTAAACTGATACAAATTATTCTCGTCAATAAAGTTGAAGTAGGAATGCTACAAATATCAAAAAGAAACGGTGAACTATATCTTGGAAACTTTCTCGTTACTCCTGCATTCCAAAACCGTGGCATTGGTACAGCAGTTCTTAAAAAGGTTCTTGATCAAGGAAAATTACTAGAATTACCGATTAAGCTGAAAGTACTTAAGAAGAATCGAGCGAAGAACCTTTATGAGCGTCTTGGGTTTACAGTCACAGGGAAGACCGATACACATTACATAATGAGTAGTGTATGATGCTGGTGGCAGTTCTTGGGCTACTACTGCCTAAAGTCCTTAGATATCATAAAGATTGCATAAAATGAGTAGGCATCAACTAGAGTTGCTTATTGAAAAAGCAGATACGGCAATAAATCAAGAAGACTTCGATACACTAATCGATATCTACTCTGAAGATGCTGTACTGGTTATAAAATCGGGAATGAACGCTGTTGGAAAAGACCAGATCAAAAAAGCATTTGAAGCCATAGCAGCTCACTTCGAGCACAGCTTAGAAGTGAATCAGGCTGGGATGAAGATCTTAGAAACAGAAGACACAGCATTGGTACTAGCTAAAACACTTGTCTCTGCAAACAATCAACCAGTAGTGGAGAGAAAAGCTACGTATGTTTTCAAAAAGGATAAAGGCAAAGGCTGGCTATGTGTTATCGATAATTCCTATGGGCATGACTTACTTGAGGAAAATACCTAACAAGTAAATGCACAAGGATTGTAATACCCTTCGCTTCGCTAGAGAAGCGGTCCAGTAGAAGATATTGACAAATAACGCAAAGTACCAGTTCCTAAAAATAGACTTTTATCCGGCAAGTGTTAAGCGATCGCAA
>JASJEK010000318.1 GCA_030064915.1 Xenococcaceae cyanobacterium MO_234.B1 | reverse complement strand
GCGTTAAAGGGCAGTTGCGAAAAACTCGTTCTACGAGAAAGAAACAGAAACCCAAATAGTGATGTTTGGGAATCCCTCGGCTATGCCGATGGGAGGATGTCAATCCCTAATTTCTGCTTGCTCCCTAATTGGTAGGGAAACATAAAAAGTTGATCCTTTACCTAAACTAGATTTTACCCAAATTTTACCCCCATGTAGTTCAGCAATTCGTCGGCAAATAGCTAAGCCAATTCCCGTACCAGGATATTGTTGACGGGTATGAAGCCTTCTAAAGACTGCAAAAATGTCTTCTGTATATTGAGGATCAATACCAATTCCGTTGTCACGAATCGAAAATACTAATTCATGGGATTTTTGAGTAGCAGCGATATAGATTTGTGTTACTGATTCTGAGTTGCGGAATTTGATGGCATTGCTAATAAGATTTTGCCAAAGTTGAATTAATAGTGTTCTATCGCCGATCACCTTGGGTAAATTATCCCAGTGTATTTTTACCTGATTTTCTGTAATCGCAGCTTGTAAATTAGAAATCACTTCCCTTATTATCTGTTCACAATCGATCGGGGTCAGAACCAAGTTTTGACTACCTACACGGGAAAAAGCTAACAAATCTTCGATCAGTTGTTTCATCCGCGCTGCGCCGTCATTGATAAAATCTAAATATTCTCTTGCTTCTTGATTTAACTGTGATTGATATTCCTCTTGCAACAGATAACTAAAACCACTAATGCTGCGTAAAGGTTCTAATAAGTCATGGGAAACGATATAGGCAAACTGTTCTAATTCTGCGGTACGTTCACTAATTTTCTGTTCTAGTTGAGCATTTGAACTACGGATTTTGTGCTCTAATAATTGGAACTGAGTAATTTCTTGATTGAGTCCCTCGTTAATATCTTGTAATTGTTGAGAACTGGGAAAATTTAAAACTTGGGGAATGACAAACAATATTTGGAGCGCAGTAATCAGGGCAATAATCCCAGTGAATCCCTTAGCATATCCCCATAACCAATAGTGAGGCTGCCATATATTTCCCAAACTGATGACATAAGTTGTACCGCAACTGATAAAGAAGAACGTCAATAGCCACAGAAATGAAGTAAAAGGGATATCTTCTCGCCGATGAATCACATAAATTAGTAGGAGTGAGATAAAGTAATAGGTAAGGGCGATCGCAATATCAGAGATTCCGTGTAACCAAGCTAAATTCTGTCCCCAAAGCTCATCAGTCAAAAAAAGTGCCACTAGTATTGGTAATTTGACGAACATAATCTTATTTATTATTTAATCCGTCAGGAATTTGATTAATCTCTCCCATCGTTCTTTGCTTATCTTTATATCCTTATAGTTAAGGACTTGGGGAAAATAAGAAGCAAAATTAAGAATTATGAATAAAATTAACTATCTACGTCTGAGTTTAATTGATAAATGTAACTTTCGCTGTCAATACTGTATGCCTGAAGAAGCAAAGTTGAAGTACATTTTGCATCAGGACTTATTAACTAATGAGGAAATAATTACTCTACTCAAAAAGGTTTTTATTCCTCTGGGCTTTACTAAATTCCGTTTGACTGGAGGAGAGCCTTTATTGCGCCCTGGGGTAGAAGAATTAGTAACAAATATAGCTAAATTACCTGAAACAGAAGACTTAGCTATGACTACCAATGGTTTTTTGTTAGCAGATATAGCGCGATCGCTCTATAATGCAGGCTTACGGAGAATTAATATTAGTCTTGATTCTCTAAATCCCCAGACTTTTGAGCAGATTATTGGTAATCATAGTAGTAGTCGTTGGCAAAAAACTTGGCAAGGTATCTTAACGGCTCATGAAGTGGGTTTTGACCCCCTAAAACTAAATGTAGTAGTAATTCCTGGGGTCAATGATGGAGAAATTTTAGACTTAGCAGCCCTTACCATCGAGCGTAATTGGCACATTCGGTTTATCGAGTTTATGCCTATTGGGAATGGGGAGTTATTTACGGAGAAAGCTTGGATCCCTTCCGAAGAAATACGACAACAAATCCGAAATAAGTGGGGTTTAGTGACATCTAATGTCAGGGGAAATGGTCCTGCGGATGTTTTTCAAATTCCTGATGCCAAGGGAACTCTAGGGTTTATTTCTCAGATGTCCGAATGTTTTTGCGATCGCTGTAATCGAGTCCGACTGTCTGCGGATGGTTGGCTGCGTCCTTGTCTTCTCAATGAAACTGGTCAGATAGATTTAAAAACAGGTTTACGTCAGGGAGTTGATGTTGCAATCTTAAGAACTCAAGTACAACAACTTTTAGAACTTAAACCAGAAATTAACTTTAAGCAAAGGGACTCTGGTACTGATACGGGATTTTACACTCGTACCATGTCCCAAATTGGCGGATAAATCAGACATCTTGTCAAAATAGGCTAAAAATCCCAACTTTTGACTTTTGACTTAACTCTATGCCATGCGAGAGTAATACTCAACCACTAACAGTTCGTTAATTTGGAGAGCAATCCATTCCCTGTCAATAATGCCATTAACTTTACCTGTTAAGGTATTTTTATCAAATTCTAGATGACTAGGTAGATTCGCTAAACCAGGATATTCCATATTAGTTTCTACCAAACGCCGAGAGCGATCGCGGTCTCTTACCTTAATTATATCTCCAGGGCGACACTGATAACTAGCAATATCAACTACTCTACCATTTACAGTAATGTGACCGTGGTTAACCAACTGACGCGCACCAGGAATTGTTCCTGCCATACCCAAGCGAAATACGGTATTATCTAAGCGCATTTCTAGCATTTGGAGCAGGGCTTGTCCTGTAGAACCTGTGGCTCTACGGGCTTTGCGGACATAGCGAATTAATTGTTTCTCCGTTACTCCGTAATTAAAGCGGAGTTTTTGCTTTTCTTCAAGACGAATTGCATATTCAGAACGCTTTTTCCGTGCTTGACCATGTTGTCCAGGGGGATAAGCTTTTCTGGGGCTTTTACGACTTAAACCTGGTAATTCTCCCAAGCGACGCACGACGCGCAAGCGAGGGCCTCTATATCGAGACATATAATACTCTCCTAATGTTAATATTTACGAATAGTCCCAAATTGACTATTATACTCCCTCGTCGAGTTTTACTCTACAAAAAATTACATTGTTTTTTTATTGCCGTTCTTAGCAAGGCCTGATAAGCTGAAGGCTTAATGATATAAGAACCAAATCTTTCGAGATGGGGGTTTTGTAGTTGGGCATCAAACAACAGATAACCTCTATTGCGTAAATGCTCTACCAATTTTACCATTGCTACTTTAGAACCATTACTAATGCGGTAAAACATTGACTCCCCAATAAATAACCCACCAATAGCAATACCCAAAATTCCCCCAGCAAGTTCATCTCCTTGCCAAGTTTCAAAACTATAGGCATATCCTGCTTGGTATAAAGCCAAGTAAATTGCTTGTAGTTCTTTTGATATCCAAGTGGTTTCCCGAGCTGCACAACCTTGACACACCGACTCAAAAGCGCGATTGATCCCCACAGAAAAACGTTTTTGATTCAAAATGCGCTGTAGTGATTTGGGATAGCGAAATCTTTTATCTAGGGGAATGAGAGTTCTTTGATTACTAGAATACCAGCTTAATACATTGTCATCGTCTGCCATCAGGAAATAACCCTGGCTATATCCATCAATGATTGAAGGTACATCTATTTTCATAATTTATGATAGTGGGATATCAAATCAAGGTTTAATATTCAGATAAAGACTAGTGATTGCAACTAAGCCATGACTCAACAAGCTCAACCTATACCACCTATCACTTTACCCCCCATAAAAAACCCAGAACAGGAACAACAGTGGTTGAAAACATCATTACATAAGTGGCTGGATGAAGAATTTATCCCCGAAGCGGTTAATGAAACCATTGCCATTAGAGCCTCTCAAATCTTTGTGCGTCAGCGTTTAGAAGGGGAAAATGACCTTGGTTCTCTGGTAATTGCTATTGTGACAGAAATGCAAGCCTTTGATTTTAGTCAGAGTTTTTACGGCGAATTTGCGATCGCAAATGCGGTAAGCGATCTAATTCTAGATAGTTTAGGGATTGACCGGTGTTGTGGAGCATAAGTGGAGCATAATTAAATTGAAAACTTTTAATATCATTTATGCTTTGGTCTTATAAGACTCCTGGTATTCCCGATCAACTCTTTGAACGTCTCCCTGGTATTCCTCTGAGTAAAAAAGAAGTTCGGATTTTATTAATTGCTTCTGTGCGGATGAAGTCAGATTCGGTATTGTGGGATATTGGAGCAGGAACAGGAACGATTCCCGTTGAGATCGGTTTATTGTGTCCTGATGCTAAAATCATCGCTATAGAACGAGATGATGAAGTAGCCAACCTAATTCGTACTAACTGCGATCGCTTTGGGGTTAAAAATGTTGAAGTCATTGAAGGTAGTGCGCCAGACTGTCTCGAAGCATTAGAACCCAAACCAGACAGAATTTGTCTCGAAGGGGGGAAACCAATCAAAGAAATTCTTAAGAAAGCCTGGGAATTTTTGCAACCAGAAGGGCGAATCGTTGCCACTGCTAGCAATTTAGAAAGTCTCTATACAATCTCTGAGGGATTGTCAGAACTACAGGCTAGAAACATAGAAGTAGTGCAATCTGCGGTTAACCGTTTGGAAACTAGGGGAATTCATCAAACTTTTGCAGCCCTTAATCCTATATTTATTCTAAGTGGGGAAAAATTTTAAAATCAAAGGTAATTAGGGAGTTATTGGAAATTACGAGTTAAAATTTTCTTAGTATTTCATTAATCTTCAATAAGGTTATCTTAATCTTAGTTCTCAAATCCCTCTAGCCTATGTCAGCATAGCGCGTTATGTCCTTAAAGCGTATTATTAGTGCCATTGTGGCGATCGCCTTAGCCCTAGGAATGATTATTCTTGGAGGGTGGTATTTTACTGTTGGTATTGGAATTTTAATTTTTTTGGCACAGATTGAATATTTCCGTCTAGTTCGCGCTAAGGGAATTGAACCAGCAGGAAAAACGACGATGGTAGTTTCCCAACTATTATTAATTAGTTCTACCATTACCCCCAACATTACCGATGCCATGTTTTGTTTAGGGGGAACGATTATTTGTTTTTACTTGCTATTTCAGCCCAAAATGGCAACTATTGCCGATATTTCCAGTTCTGTTTTAGGTTTATTTTATTGTGGCTATCTCCCTACCTATTGGGTAAGACTGAGAGTAAGCTTGCCTGATGCTGTAAATATGAGTAATTTACCTTTAGATGGTTATTGGCCTACTTCTTGGCTAGATTTACGGAATTTTCCCCCTGCCCTTACCTTAACTTTTCTGGTAATGGCTTGTATTTGGGCAGCAGACATCGGTGCCTATACTATGGGAAAAAGTTTTGGTCGTACCAAATTATCCGCTATTAGCCCAAAGAAAACTGTGGAAGGGGCGATTTTTGGGGTGATAGGTAGTTTAATTGTGGCAGAAATCGGGGCTTGGTACTTTAATTTCCCTGCTTGGCAACTCAGCGGTATTATTTTGGGTAGTTTAATCGGTGTTACCAGTCTTCTAGGAGATTTAACCGAATCTATGATGAAACGAGATGCCGGGGTTAAAGATTCGGGACAGTTAATTCCTGGTCATGGAGGGATTCTAGACCGCACTGACAGTTATGTTTTTACTGCACCTTTAGTTTATTATTTTGTAACTTTATTATTGCCCTTGATGAGTTGATGAGTTAATAAACTGGAACAAGATATTCACAAAACCTAAGCCTATGACTCAAGAACTACTCATTCAAATTAGTCCAGAAGGAAAACTGGAATTTCCATTCTTACGGAGCCGTTCATTAATAACTTAGGTTCTTTGGCTCACAAATTCCAGAGATACTCAGAAAGCAAGCTGGAACTTGTTTTTGGACAACTCCTTACAGAGCTAAAACCCCCCTCAGATTCCTCCCATCGGTGTTATCCCTTTGCAGATCTCAATAGATGGACCTATCACGACAACTGGTTGCACAAGAAAGCTGATTGCTAGCTCGATGAAGGGTCGAAAAACCCTTCAAAGTTGTTGACCCACAAAATCCATTAGAACCAGATTTATGTTATCGCACCGATTTATGCTGAATTAGCGGCTCAATGTGACAAGAATCGCCAAGTAAATTTCGTGCCAATTCGATAGCTTTTGGGCTTGCTTCTACCAGTACTCGGTAAGACCTCGGCTCACCAATAAATGAGAGGTCATCTATTGACTGGAGTTGCTCGATCCACTTAGATGGCAGTTGGGACTGCATTCCACGTTTGGCTGCTATGACATACCTATTTGAGCGATCGCGCATCAGCTTTTCACCATACGAGAAAGATTCATAATATCCTACTGGGCGTTAAAAAATCCTGAAATTATCTAAATTCATTGTAAGCGTTTCTCCCTGCTAAGCCTGTGGCATCCCGCGACCTTGAAACGTTGAATCCAGTCCGATTGATTGACAGGTTTGCTGATACTGTTGGCGAAAGTAATCTTCAGTGAAATTAATAGTACTACAATGGCGATAAATCTTTATTCTGGTGATTAGTAATACTTGATGTAAGATTCTTTGTAGCACATTCGCCAACAGTATC
>JASJEK010000317.1 GCA_030064915.1 Xenococcaceae cyanobacterium MO_234.B1 | reverse complement strand
GGAACAAATTTAATAGCAACTTTGCTAGTTACAGAAACTGTTTACCAACGATTTTTTAATCGAGAAATGCAGTTAACTATTATCAGTTAACTATTGTCAGTTAACTATTATCAATTTTTGATTTGGCTTGTTGCCAAAGAGCTTCTAACTCTTCTATCGTGTAAGTTGCCAGAGGATGTTCTGCACAAGCTTCCATCATTGATAGGCGTTGGATAAAACGGTGGTTTGTACCTTGTAAAGCTTTACTGGGATCAAGTTCGTACCAACGAGCCAGATTAATAATGGTAAATAACAAATCCCCTAATTCTGCTTGCTGATGGGCTTTATCTGAAGTGACTAAAGCCTCTTTAAATTCGGCTAATTCTTCGTTAAATTTTTCCCAAACACCCTCTATATTCTCCCATTCAAAACCTGAAGCAGCAGCTTTTTTTGATATTTTCATTGCTGAGGTAAGAGGTGGTAAAGTTCGAGCGTAACGACGCAATTTATTGCTCAATAATTGAGCTTCTCCTGGATTTTCTCCTTTCTCTTTTGCCTTAATTTGTTCCCAATTTTGACTGACTTCTTCGGCACTATTAACTTCTACATTTCCGAAGACATGAGGATGACGACGAATTAACTTTTCAGTGATTCCTTGGGCTACTTCTTCTAGAGAAAAATGTCTATTTTCTTGAGCAATTTGCGCTTGCAATACTACCTGTAATAACAAGTCTCCTAATTCTTCTGCGATCGCATTTTGGTCATTACTTTGGATCGCATCTATTGCCTCATAAGCTTCTTCTATTATATAAGGTATAAGACTTTCAGCAGTTTGTGCTAAGTCCCAAGGACACCCTCCGTCAGGGTTTCTTAGCTGTGCTACTACTTCTATTAGGTTCTGTAAAGCAGTTAAGACAGAATCACGAACTTGAGATTCACTACTCATTATTATAATTATAATCTATAAAATTTACTACTATAATTTATTCTAAACTGTTGTGCAAATGTAACTTAATATAATTTAGATAAATTATTGACATAAATTATTGAAGATTGAATGTAATTTTGTTTACATACATTATCAATTGTCAGTTATATATAGTCTCAATAAAGTGTTGACAAAATCCATATGGATTTATAAATAAACTTCATTACAACTTCATTAAAACTTCATCAAAACTTTATAGTTACTAAGTAAATGTATAGACTATTATTTTAATTGTTAGGCAATATGAAAACCCAATTATGAGGGCAAGAAAAAATGGTAAGTCCAAGTCATGTTAATTTTCACGGTACTCCCGGTAACGATAATACTAATCTCCTCTTCACTCCTTTTGCTCTAAGAGGAAACGACTTTCTTGCAGGAGATGATGGTGACGATACCTTAAAAGGGTTCGACGGTAAAGACCAAATTTTAGGTGAAGTAGGAGATGACTCTCTTGTTGGTGGCGCAGGAGATGACTCTCTCTACGGTGGAGTTGGTCATGATACCATCCGCGGTGGTAGTGGTGACGACTCCATCGAAGGTGGCGCAAATGATGATCGTATCTTCGGTGGTACTGGCGATGACCTAATTTATGGTGATAACGCTGGTCCTATTCCTCCCAATCCCAGTGCTGCATTCTTGGTACCAGGAAACGACTTTATCCGTGCTGGTGCTGGTGATGATACTGTTTTCGGTCAAGGTGGAGACGACAATATCGGAGGTGGTGCCGGTGATGACCTCCTAGTTGGTGGTTCTGGTGATGATATTATCAGAGGTGGTGCTGGTAACGACACTATCAGAGGTAATGCTGGTGATGATGATCTCCGAGGCGGTTCTGGTGATGACATCATCAGAGGTGGTTCTGGTAACGACACTATTACAGGTGGGGCTGGTAGTGATGTTCTCACTGGTGGTGCAGGTGCTGATGTCTTTGTCTTCAAACCTGGTACTGACCTCAAAAACTTCGATGTTGATGTCATCACTGACTTCGATGTCAACGAAGACCAAATCGATATCAGTGCATTCAATCTCAATATTAACGAAAACGACCAATTCGCTTTTGATGACTTCAGCAATGGTATGACTCAAGGTCTTGAAAGTGCCTTCTTCCAAATTGGTGCTGATGTCTATATTGGTTCTAGACCTCAACTAGGCTACAACTTAGGTTCTCTAGCTGGTACTGGTAACGTTGGTAATGGCTTAAACGACAGCTTCATTGTTATCGAGAAGGTTAACATTGATGACCTTGGTGGTTCTAACTTCATCTTTTGATTTTAAGTTACTAACTTAGCCGTCCTGTAAAATAGAGCCTCCCTTGAAATTAGGGGAGGCTTCTTAATTAGAGATTTTTTTGAATCGTCCAGAAAGGAAAATTCTGACTCGGATTTATGGTGACACCTTGAACATCATTGTGGGCAAAAGCATAGTCTTTAGTTTGCCACAGAGGAATATAGGGAACATCTTGAGCTAGAATTTGTTGTAATTCGGTAAAGATGGTTTGACGAGTTTCAGGATTAATCTCCTGACGCTGTTGGTTAATTAGTTGATTTACGCGATCGCTGTAATAAAAAGAACCCCGACTCTGGGCTGCACCTTCTTGACAACCTTGACTCTCTGAACCTTTACTACAACTTAGGAAAGGTTGAATATAATTATCCGCATCGAGAAAATCAGGATACCAGTCAGCTAAAGCAGCAGGATAAATCCCTTGACTGAGGTTACTAAAAAAAGAAGCAGACTCTACACTCTGAGAAACAAATTGAATTGCCCCATCTAATTCCTTTTCTACTAAAGCTTTAAGAGTTTCAGCCACAATTGAGCGAGTAATCGAGCCTGAAGGATACCATATTTCCACAATTGCGGGATTTTCCTGAGAGTAACCAGCTTTAGCGATTAATTCCTTTGCCTTGCTAATATTTGCTTCACCGTAGGTATCAGCAAAAACGGGTTTATACGCAGCAAAAGCAGTAGGAATCAGACTATAAACTAATTCTCCTTGTCCCTGGAGTACTCTTTGATTAATTAAATTGCGGTCAATAATAGCAGCGATCGCTTGACGGATTTCTGGTTTATTCAAAGGCTCTTGATTGAGGTTTAAAACCAGATAATTAATTACCGTACCCGAACCATCAATAACTTGCCACTTATTTTTCGATGCTTCTGCGATCAGACTATTAATTTGATTGGGATCAAGAGATTGATAAGCGACATCTATTGCACCTGTGCGGAAACTATTAAATAAGTTAGCAGAGTTACTAGCATAAACTTGAATATTAATACCTTCATTTGCTGGTGGCTCTCCCCAGTAGTTTTCATTGACATCAAGAGCGATCGAATCACTACTAAACTCAGTTAGTTTATATTTACCAGTACCTACTAAAGTATTAGGATTAAACTTGCCTGCACCAATTTCATAAGATTTAGGAGATACTGCACCAGTACCAGGAAAAGCTAGTAAAGCAGGGAAAGCAGCAAAAGGTTGCTTGAGTTTAACTGTAATTTCATATTCTCCTGTAGCTTCTACTGTATCTATGACATCAGCTAGTAAAAAAGCTGGTTTTCCCCCATTAGTAACAAAGCGGTTGAGAGAAAAAGCCATTGCTTCTGCATTAAAAGGAGTACCATCTTGAAAGGTGACACCCTGACGTAAGGGGATAGTGTAGGTAAGACCATCTTCACTCACTTGAGGCATTTGTGTAGCTAACAATGGAGCGATCTCAGTAGTGCCTAATTCATAGGTGTAAAGGGTTTCCCCGACATTATAAATAATATTCAATCCAGCTAATTCGTAATTATCCGCAGGATCGAGAGTTCGAGGTTTGAGAGTTGTACCAATAGAGATACGGTTACTATCTGTATTATTAGTGGTGGAAGTAGTTGAAGTTTGATTGCTATTACAACCTACTGTTAAAGCCAAGCACAGTAAAAATAAGATTAGGTATTGACCCCATCTACCCTTCATTAAACATTGAACATTGAACATTGAACATTTCCCTAAATTTAAGCCAATGGTAAATGATAAATGAAATCAGGCGACTTTTGATTCATGATGGTATGAGATTACGTAGAACTGAATGGGTAACAGAGATTCATCCAAAAATTTTCGATAAACTAATTAGACTGGATAAATCTCATTTTTGTGTCACAATACGAGGTCTAATATGGAGATAGGTGTTCCCAAGGAAATAAAAGACCAAGAATATCGAGTTGGTCTAACTCCCAATAGTATTAGGGTTTTGACAGCGCAAAATCATGTAGTTTTTGTGGAAACCAATGCCGGAATAGGAGCAGGTTTTACTGATGAAGCATATATAAAAGCTGGAGCGAAAATTGTTCCTACCGCTTCGGAAGCTTGGGATAGAGAATTAGTAGTCAAAGTCAAAGAGCCTCTGGCATCAGAATATTCTTATCTAAGATCGGGACAGATACTCTTTACCTATTTACACTTAGCAGCAGACCGCCCTTTAACAGAACATTTGCTCCAATCTGGAGCTGCTGCGATCGCCTATGAGACAGTAGAACTCCCTGATGGCAGACTACCACTACTGATCCCGATGAGTATTATCGCAGGACGTTTAGCGGTACAGTTTGGGGCGAGATATCTGGAAAAGCAACAGGGAGGGAGAGGAGTTTTATTAGGTGGTATTCCAGGAGTTAGCCCAGGAAAAGTAGTAATCTTAGGTGGCGGTGTAGTGGGAACAGAGGCAGCTAAAATTGCTGTCGGAATGGGGGCGCAAGTCCAAATTATTGATATTAATCTAGAGCGTCTAGAGTATTTAGAAACCCTATTTGGTTCGCGAGTTGAGTTACTCTATAGCACTACTCCCCAGATAGAAACCGTTGTTCCCCAGGCAGACTTACTCATTGGTGCAGTATTAATTGTTGGACAAAAAGCACCCACTTTAGTTAATCGTAATTTAGTTAGTCAGATGCGATCAGGTTCTGTGATTGTGGATGTCGCAGTAGATCAAGGAGGGTGCATCGAAACTTTACGTCCTACTTCTCACAGCTATCCTACTTACATCAAAGAAGATGTTGTTCATTTTGGTGTTCCCAATATGCCTGGTGCAGTACCTTGGACAGCTACTCAAGCACTAAATAATAGTACATTACCCTATGTTGTAAAGTTAGCTAACGATGGACTTATGGCTTTGGAAAAAGATGCTAGTCTTGCTCAAGGATTGAACATAAGAAAAGGTCAAATTGTACATCCTGCTGTTCAAAGTGTATTTCCTGATTTAGCTGGTTGAAACTCCGACAGTAATCATGAACTGCATTCATCCCTACTAAAGAAAATAGTAGCAAGAACTGTTGAGGTATTACATTATTTCTACAAGTCAGTATTAGATTTTGCTGTAATATATCTGCAATTACGTTACTGTAGACTCAATATATTTGCACCAGCAGTAAATTAAGTTACTTTTAGTTTTCAGAGCAATTATTCCTAAAAACATATGGTCAGTATTACCGCTAAAACCCCTCAGCTAGATTTAGAGCTAGTGAATCAAGAATTAGCTCAAGAAAACGCGATCGCTATAGTAGAGTGGAGTCATGCAACTTTCGGTGATGGTTTAGTTATGAGTACCAGTTTTGGTATTCAAGCAGCGGTGATGTTGCATCTTGTTACAAGAGTAATTCCTGATATTCCAGTTATTTGGGTGGACACAGGCTACTTACCCCCAGAAACTTATCGGTTTGCTGAAGAATTAACCAAAAGACTTCAACTCAATCTCCAAGTCTATCAGTCCCCTATATCTCCTGCCAGAATGGAAGCACTCCACGGTAAACTTTGGGAACAAAATGATCTAGAAGCTGTCAACTACTATGACTACATCCGTAAAGTTGAACCAATGCAGAGAGCCTTAGACGAACTTAAAGCCACTGCTTGGTTAGCAGGACTCCGCAGCGATCAAACTCAACATCGTCAAACATTAAGAAGAGTGGATCGACAAGAAGAACTTTACAAAATACATCCCATTTTATATTGGAACTCAAGGGATATTTATCAATACTTAACAGCTAACGATTTACCCTATCACCCCTACTTTGATTTGGGTTATGTTACTGTCGGAGACTGGCACTCTAGTCGTCCTCTAACCGCCGAAGATAACCATGAAAGAGATACTCGTTTCAATGGTCTCAAACAAGAATGTGGTCTTCACTTACCCCAAACTCCTGAAGAAGAGGAAAGTCTTAACTCTAGCAGCCTGTAAAACGTGAGGCGCGGAGTTCGGAGTGCCCTGCGGTATCCCGCTGCGCGTACGGAGTTCAGAGTAACCGACCGTAGTCCCTGACCGACCTTAGTCGCTACGCGGACGCGAACGTGGAGGTCGTTATGATTTTTTCAAGGAAAGAATGAGGGTTTCAGGGATATCAATATGGTGGTGGGAAATGCTTCGGAAATCTTGACATCCCCCACCATCAAAACTCGAAAAATTTACACCTGGAAAAAGTTCAGTTTTTTGGAAAAGTATTAGACTTCTTGATTGATCGGTTGATCATTGATCAAGATAAGGGAGATAGGGAAGAATATTGGTGAACAAGAATCTATAGCCCTACAAATTTAGGTTAGGACAAATCAAATTCTGTAAGGGCTTTTCGCGAAAAGCCCCTACTTTAAATCCTATGTCCTAACCTTCTGACGTATTGCTAT
>JASJEK010000064.1 GCA_030064915.1 Xenococcaceae cyanobacterium MO_234.B1 | reverse complement strand
CCTCACTTGCCCCAGTGATTCTCATATAGTCTGCCAATCCCCGATCTACTGTTCCATCAGCGGCAAAGGCTTCTAAGGAACTAATGCGCAAGGAAAACTTTAGGGGACTACCGGTGATGATAAAATTAATTCTTTCTGCTCCTTGGGCTGGCAGGAGAGTTCCCACTGCTGTCAGGGTTCCTAAAATTAGGGAGAAAAGAAAATGGGCGGCTTCTAATCTCATATTAATAACTAATTAATAACTTAAGAACATTTGTCAAATCGTAACAGCTTAAAATATTTTTCCTACAATAAGATTTATTGAAAATGTCACCTAATGGTGTAATCCTTCAAATCAATGGTTCAACTCCTAACCTTGCTACAACAAGGGATACTAGCGACCTTGCTCGATGTTGACAATGCTGTTTACATGACCTCAGCAATTGAGCATTTGCCATTTCGGAAACAACAGCAAGCGATTATGTGGGGGCTTTTCGCTGAATTCGCCGGTAGGATTGGGTTGATTAGCTTATTTTACTCTTTGTTCAGTGAGAATGAAACCCTATTTACCCTACTTGGCGTTAAATTTACTCCAGACTCGATCTCCCTATTCATTGCCGGGACATTTCTTCTGTATAAGAGTAGCAGCGAATTATATGAGTTTTTGACGAGCGAGGAAAAACCCCAACAGCTACAGCTTCCACAAGTGAGTTTTCCTCGCTTAATGATTGAAATGACAGTTGTCAACCTCATCCTCTCCATTGACACTATCGTTGTCGTATCTACAATAGCTCTAGATCTCTCTTCGATCATTTTTATTTTTTTAGTTTCAGCAATGATCCGCTTGTTCGCTATTGATAAAATGGCTCAGTTTATTAAGAAGTATCCTTCAATGAATATAGTCATTCTCATTTTCTTGATTCTCATTGGTTTTGAACTTTTCTTAGAAGGACTTTGGTTCCAGTTTCCCGAAGAGATATTTAACACGGTTATAGTGTTGGCTATCATTGTGGCAATCATTCATCAGCATCGGCGATCGCAATCTAATCCTTAGCCAGCTTAGAGATGGGAGCTTATTTCCTCAAGCCCAAGAGAGATGAGAACTGTAGCTATTCGCGACCTAGATGAAAAATCAACCAAAAACTGAACCAGCAACTTTAATCGTTTCTATGGGTCTCACTGCACTTACAGTTGGTTTAATGGAAGAATACGATCAGACTTGGGCAAAAATTTTAATTACGCTGCTCTTTATCTTTTCAGGAGAAGCGACTATAATGCTGTACTGGTCGATTATTCTTCCTCTAATTAAAGCTGAATTGGAAAACTCAATAACAATAACTTCGATAAAAGTTAAAAAAAAATTTAGAGTAGTCTTGGCAATTATTAGGTTATACTGTGAATTACAGTTAAAAATCTTATTGTTTAGAAGCAATATTAGAGAAATAAGGTTATTTGGATATATCTCGGCTTTCATTGCATTTCTTATTTTTTATATAGGGATTCCAATTAAAATAGTTAGTTCGCTGATTGATTCATATTTTTCTTCCCCGAACTGATAATATTACTAATAATAATATTACTAATAATATTTCAGGTTGCTGAAAGTTAGATCATCAATTTACTTTCATGAATTTACTGTTGCACCAGGGCTAATCTTTACTACTACCAATTAGATACAACAAAGCCATACGGACTGCTACTCCGCTAGTAACTTGATCGCCAATTAAACTTAAATTAGGGTCGTCCATGAGGTCAGAAGTGATTTCTACTCCTCGGTTTACTGGGCCAGGATGTAATACCTTAACATTAGGGTGACACATTTTTAGGCGATCGCGAGTAATGCCATAATGGAGATGATATTCTCGCAAACTGGGAATAAAGTTGTTACTCATCCGTTCTTTTTGTAACCGCAAAGTCATCACAAAATCCGCATCCGCTAAAGCCGGTTCTAATTCCCAATGCAAATACAGATTTTCTCTCTGTACTAAATCTAAAAATAGCTTTGGTAATAAGGTAGGGGGGGCTGCTAAATGAACTTGCGCTCCTGCTGCGGTAAGACTATAAATATTAGAACGAGCTACTCTAGAGTGAAGAATATCCCCGACAATAGCAATTTTTTTTCCTGCTAATAACTCTAAACGGGGATTATCTTGATCTAAGAGATAAGTTAAAGTAAATAAATCTAATAAAGCTTGAGAAGGGTGTTGATGTACTCCATCTCCTGCATTGAGAATACTAACTCCTGATTTGAGTCGATCCATCTCATCAGCGATCGCTTGGGGAACACCTGCTTGTTTATGACGAATGGTCATTATATTTGCTCCCATCGCCAAATAGGTTTTAGCAGTATCTAAAATAGTTTCCCCTTTAGTTAAAGAAGATGTTCCAGGAGCAAAGTTAAGGATATCAGCAGATAATCTTTTGGCTGCTAGTTCAAAACTACTACGAGTACGGGTAGAAGGTTCAAAGAACATATTAGCCACTACCTGACCTTGAAGGGCTGGGACTTTTTTAGTGCGTCGGGATATAACTTCACGGAAACTAACAGCAGTCTGCAATACTGTTTCATATTCTGTAGTAGTAAAGTCTTCTAAAGATAAAATATGTCTTCGCGTCCAAGTAGTTGTTGCCATAGTATTGAATGAGCCAAAGAATTTTTTGAATTAAACCTTGTCCTGAAACAGGTGGTGATTCCTATGTAGTGAAAAATGAGCGATCGCTCATTTGCTAATACTTATGTACTTGATAAACTGCTTTGTGTCAAAATCCTGGAATTTATTGATAGTGGATGATATTCTTCCCACAAAATTTAATTTTAAGGCTCGATTGCTTAATGGTTTATTTATTAAAATCCTTCTGTTTATAAATAAGCGTGGTGAAACTAATCATATTGAAAGGCTAAATAATACATTAAGACAACGCATTTCTAGCCTTTGTGCGTAAAACCCTGTCCTTTCAGACAACCTCTGAAATAGAGTGCAAGACTTTTGTAAATTTCACTATACAGTAAGCAAACCCTATTTAATTATTTAGTTGACGGTAAAAGGCAGAATCTTAAAGATAATGGAATTAATTACACCAAGAGCAAAAGAGCCAATTAAAGCACTCCAAAAGCCCCAACGTAATCTAAATCCTGTAACTAAAGCAGCAGCTAAACCAAAAATAACTGCGTTAATAATCAGAGAAAATAAGCCAAAAGTTAAGAAAGTAATAGGAAATGAGATAAAAGCAAGAATCGGGCGCAATAGAGCATTAAGGATGCCAAAGACAATGGCAGAAACGAAAGCTTTATTAAAACTTTCAATTTCTACTCCTGTAGGAAGTTTGGAGATGATCAATAAACTTACTGCCGTTCCTAATAGAGTAATTAAGAGAGAAATCATATCAAGGAAGTCTCCTAAGTGATTTTAATTAATTACACCTTAAACTCAAATCTTATGACATCTTCCTTCAGTACAAGATTCTTTTTATCTTTGGCGCAACTAGATTTAACTGAATTTGCGAGAAGTCCCACGCCTATCGCTTTGCAGAGGCGATGGGAGAATGTCACACATTAAAGCGGAATAGCATCACATCTCCTTCTTGTACTATATATTCTTTACCTTCTGAACGCACTAAGCCTTTTTCTTTAGCTGCATTCATGGAGCCACAGTTAACTAAATCCTTGTAAGTAACGGTTTCGGCACGGATAAAACCCCGTTCAAAATCAGTGTGAATTACTCCTGCTGCTTGGGGTGCTTTCATTCCTGCAACAATAGTCCAAGCGCGAGTTTCTGTTTCTCCTGTGGTTAGGTAGGTACGTAATCCTAAGAGTTCGTAGGTAGCTTTAATGAGAGATTGTAAACCCCCTTCGGTCACACCCAGAGACTCTAAAAAGTCTTGTTTGTCATCTTCCGATAACTCTACTAATTCCGATTCTACTTGAGCAGAGACGACAACTACTTTAGCGGATTCTGCGATCGCAAATTGTTTAACTGCTTCTACCCATTCATTCCCTTCTGCTAAATCATCCTCTGAAACATTAGTTGCATAAATAATGGGTTTGTTGGTGAGTAACCCCAGAGGTTTGATGATTTCTGCTTCCTCTTCGGTTAACTCCATCTGTCGTACCGATTTACCCTCATTTAAGACAGCACTGATTTTTTCTAAAATTTCTAGTTCTACTTGGGCTGTTTTCTCTTTTTTGGCTTGTTTGCGGACTCTTTCGATGCGTTTTTCGATCTGGGATAAATCAGCTAAGGATAATTCTAAGTTAATTACTTCTATATCCCTGACAGGATCAACTGAACCAGATACATGAATGATATCGTCATTGTCAAAACAACGTACCACATGAACGATCGCGTCAACCTCTCTAATATTAGCCAGGAATTGGTTGCCTAAGCCTTCTCCTTTACTCGCACCCTTAACTAAACCAGCAATATCCACAAATTCGATCCGCGTCGGGACAATTTTTTGGGATTTAGAGATTTTGGCTAATACTTCCAATCTTTCATCGGGGACAGAAACCACTCCCACATTAGGTTCAATAGTACAGAAGGGGAAATTAGCAGCTTCTGCCTTAGCATTAGCGACTAAAGCATTGAATAAAGTAGATTTACCGACATTAGGCAGTCCAACAATTCCGGCTCTTAACATAGTAGTATAGTTAGAATGTTCTTTATATCATTTCCCATCAATCTGACAATTGTACTTGATCCTCATCTGGTAACTCAAACATATATCCTCTACCCCAAATAGTTTTAATTAAATGGCCCTCGTGATCGCCGATTTTTTTGCGAATACGTCCTATGTGAATATCAACTTTGCGAGCATCTCCTTTGTAATCATCTCGATTCCAAATACTAGAAATTAACTCTGCTCTATCCCAGACTTGATTGGGATTACTAGCTAAAAAATGTAATAAATCAAATTCTAAACCTGTTAAAGGGACTACTTCTCCTGCTAAGGTAACTTCTCTACGAGCCAAGTCAATTTTTAGTTGCTTAATGACTAAAGGTTTATTGCTAATTAACTTACTAGTACTAGGTTTATATCTTCTTAATAAAGCTTCGATTTTAGCTTTTAAAATTTGTAAATTAAAAGGTTTAGTGATGTAATCATCTACCCCTTTCGCATAAGCTTCTAAAATGTAGTTAGTATTATCCATCGAGCTTAGCATCACAATTAAAGCATTGGTTTTGCGAATTTCCTGACACAGATTCAACCCTGTTTCATCAGGTAAATTGATATCCAGAATTACTAGGTCTGGCTGTAGTTTTCTCAGAAGTTTACGAGCAGCTTTTCCGTCTAAAGCCCCTTCAGTAATATAGTTGTTGTAATTTAAAAAACGACATATCAGATTTTGTAATGCCTGGTCATCATCTATTACTAAAATTTTTTTTTTCACTGTTTCCAGTGATTGATAATTACTTTCTAATAAATACACTTTATTTTACCTTTACTATATTTTCCTTTGATTAAACCATATCAGAAAAAATACGTACTTAGCATTATTTATCTAGATTTTTACCAAAACTTCAAGAATAATAAATCTCTATAAAGTTGAGATTAAAAAGCTTTTGAAACACAAGACAAATGTTTATAGAAAATAAACACTTTTCTGGTAAACTTTACAATTTGTTTAAAATTAGCTCTGTTGTACCTAAAATAATAAAAATTGCTATTTTAGTATTTTTCCAAGCATACAATGAATGAAAATTGTCCCTCATCTTCTCAAGAAGAAACTCCAATCCTGGACGCTTTAAGACTATCTTCTCTTCAGAATGGTGCAGCTTTTTATGCTCCTGGACATAAAAAAGGCAAAGGAATCAATCCTAGGATCAAAGATTTATGGGGAGGACAAATTTTTCAAGCTGACTTGCCAGAATTACCGGAATTAGATAATTTATTTGCTCCCCAAGGTGTTATTGAAAAGGCTCAAAATTTAGCAGCAAATTGTTTTGGTGCGAAACAGACTTGGTTTTTAGTTAATGGCTCAACCTGTGGTATTACTGCATCTATCCTGGCAGTTTGTCAAGAGGGAGATAAAATCATTTTGCCGCGAAATATTCATCAATCTGCGATCGCAGGATTAATTTTAACTGGTGCAATTCCCGTTTTTATTAATCCTGAATATGACCCGATAGAAGACATGATTTATAGCATTACTCCCACCGCTTTAGAAACTACATTACAGCAACACCCCGATGCTAAAGCCGTAATGGTTTTACATCCTTCTTATCAGGGAATTTGCGGAGATCTTAAGGCGATCGCAGAAATCACCCATAAATACAATATCCCTTTGTTAGTAGATGAAGCCCACGGAGGACATTTTGCTTTTCATCCAGACTTACCCCCTTCTGCTTTGAGTATGGGAGCAGACTTAACTGTTCAATCAACTCATAAAGTCCTAGGAGCAATGACTCAAGCCTCTATGTTACATATTCAGGGAAACCGCATTAATCCCCAGAGAATTAGTCAAGCACTGCAACTAGTAGAATCAACTAGCCCTAGTTATATTCTCTTAGCATCTCTCGATGCAGCCAGACAACAGATGGCGTTACAGGGAAAACAACTTATGACTCAGACTTTACAACTAGCGGAAATGGCTCGTAGCAAACTAGCAGCAATTCCCTACATTTCTATCCTAGAGTTTAGTCCTCAACCTGGTTTTACTTATCTTGACCCCACCAGACTCACAGTTAATATCTCTCAACTAGGCATTACTGGTTATGAAGCAGACGAAATCTTACACCAACAACTAGGAGTCACTTGCGAACTTCCCTTACTCAATCATCTCACTTTTATTATCTCTTTTGGCAACACACCCGAAGACATCAATAAACTAATACAAGGCTTTACCACTCTTGTCTCCCAGTCTCCCTTGTCTTCCCCTGCTTCCCCTGCTCCCCAGCTCCTCCGCTCCCCTGCTTCCCCTGCTCCCCCTGCTCCCCTCTCCCCTCGCCAAGCCTTCTTTTCTCCCAAAGAAACCATCCCTCTCACCGCATCCGGCGATCGCAAGTTACGAGGGAACTCTCCCATTTGTGGAGAATTAATTTGTCCCTATCCCCCAGGAATACCCATTTTAATGCCAGGAGAAATTATCACCCCAGAAGCAATCAACTACTTACAACAAGTATTAAACTCAGGGGGAATCATTACAGGTTGCAGCGATCGCACTTTAAAAACTATCTTGGTAATAACTGATAATTGATTACTGATTACTGTTTCTAGTTTTCCGTTAAAACACTACTAAAAGCAAAATCGGGAGCAGCTAAAACAAAGATGGTAGAAGGTAAATCGGCAATTTTAGCTTGTAAATTTTCATAGTACTCCATATAGTTCTCCTTAGGAGTTGCCATCCCCATAAATACTAAATCTGCGTTACGGGAATGCTGGCGTAAAATTTCTCTGAAAGGACGACCTTGGGAAATTAAAACTTGAGGGGTAACATCAATACGCAGTTTTTCGATATATTCTTTGAGATTATCTGCTGCTGCTGCTGCTGCTGCGTCATCTGGTACTACTAATTTCAGATAAATACGACCATTACGCCAATTAATATCAGTATGTAATAGATAAGCCAGCAATAGCATCAAGCTTCCATTAGCTTGAATACCACCCCACCACACATCAATACGACGACGACCACCAAAACCCTGTTGAATATTTTCATGAAAGATAACTACATTCCGCTTACTAGCATGAATTTGGGCGATCGCATTACAAAATTGTTCTCTGCGAGATGGTTCTTCACTGTCTCCTAAAAGGATAGTATTAGGAACAAGAGGCCCTAAACCATAAGTTTCTACTAGTCTCATTGCTCCGTCAAAAGGATCGTCAGCAGTTATTACTCTTACTAAAGCTCTCACGCCTCGTTTCTTGAGATATTCCCGAATGGTTTTTTCTAATTTGATTTGTTTTCCCAAGTCTCTAGAGCTACTAGGCAAAACACTAGAAACCGTCATCAGGCTACGATTATGACTAAAAGAGTCTGCTAGTTCAATTAAAGACCAACGTTTTTGGGGTGCGCCAGAAAGTACCAAAATATGAGGTCGCCAATTCTTAGTATCATCCTCTCCTTCCATCTGGAAAATACCCATCCCAATTAACGCCATCCACATTCCTCGGCGGGTATCTCCCCAGGTAGTTTGTAATTCCCTTCGTTGTAACCAAAAGTAAATGAGAGAGACTATAACAGCAGCACAAACGGTAGAGCCTGCATCAATCAGAAACATCACTCCCAAGCAGCCTATTGCGCCAAGGAAAGATAATGACCAATGCACCTTAAAAGTGGGACGAAAAGAAGGACTGTCTAAAAACCCTTCTATCCCAGCAGCTACATTCAGCACCAAATAAGTAGTTAAGAAAAACATACTTAGTATGGGTGCAATTAAATTCAAATCTCCTACACAGACAGCAGCGATCGCAAAACCCAAAGTGACAATTGTGCCATTACGAGGCTCATCCTCCTGTCCATAACCAGCACCCAAAGGATTAAACAGAGGGGGTAAAACCCTATCTCGAACTAAAGCTTGCAATACCCTAGGCGCGCCTAAAATACTGCCAATCGCACTACTTAGGGTGGCTCCCCAAACTCCTAAAAGAATTGCTGGACCCCATAAGGATATTTGCTGCATAATTAGGGGATTTTCAATTAAACTAGCTGTATCGGCTCTAAATACCAGAAAAATTGGCAAAATCATATAAATCACATAGCCTGTTCCTACTGCTGCTAAGGTTCCTGTGGGAATAGACTTAATGGGGTCTTTCAAATCCCCTGACATATTAACCCCAGCCATAATACCCGTTACCGCAGGGAAAAACACCGCAAATACTGTCCAAAAAGACGCAGAACCTTCAGGAGAAGTAGATAGCATTTGAGGTTCTACATCAGGTACAGAATGACCAAAAATGAAAGACAGTAGGGATAGGACAATCGCAGCCATGATAAAATACTGTGCTTTAATAGCAATACTGGCAGAAGTGAGGGCCAAAATTCCCACTAAAACTGTTACTATCAAAGCTACATAAACTTGGTTGAGATGAAATTGAGGAAAGGCATCCACAAAGCTTTCTGCAAAACCAATGGTGTAGAGAGCAACAGAAATTGCCTGAGCGAAATAAAGAGAAATTCCCACTGCTCCACCAGTTTCAATCCCCAAAGAACGGCTAATCATATAGTACGCGCCACCCACCCGAATCACTCGGTCTGTTGCGATCGCACATACTGATAAAGCGGTTAAAAAAGTAATTGCCGTAGAAATAGTGACAATAATCAGGGTATTAATTAAACCTGCATTTCCAACTACCCAGCCGAAACGCAAATACATAATTACGCCCAAAATTGTCAAAATTGAAGGAGTATAGACCCCTCCAAAAGTACCCAAGCCAGACTCTTGAACTATTTGTTCCTCACTGGAACTAGATTTAGTACCTGAACCAAAGGGAAATTTCACAATCTTAGCACCGCAACTAAAGCAAAGATATTATTACAGATACCTATTAATAATAGCTATTACCTCTCAACTAAATTCAATTATGTCTCTCTAACCCCAAAAATTGATGGTATGATATTGGTTTGCAGTTTAAATTTATTTTCTAACCAGAAACTATGGCTTTAACCCAACAACGCAAACAAGAGATCATGAGTGAGTATCAAGTTCACGAAACTGATACTGGTTCTGCCGATCTTCAAGTAGCTATGCTTACCACTAGAATTAACCAACTTACAGAACACCTCAGAAACAACAAAAAAGACCACTCTTCAAGAAGAGGACTCTTAAAAATGATTGGTCGTCGCAAACGTCTTCTAGCTTACATTCAAAAGAAAGACTACGAACGTTATCAAAAACTTATTGCTCGTTTAGGAATTCGCCGTTAACAGATAACTGTTATCTGTTATCAATTATTACTGGTCACTGTCTCCTGTTCACTGATTTAATTTGTCTTGACCCAATTTTTGGTTGACGGAAATACTAGGGGGCTGGGAAACTGGGAAAATAGAATACTGAATAATTTAAGATTAATTTTATGGCTAAAAACTCTAAGAAAAACCGTCTGCCTTTTGAACCCAGTAAAAACAAGAAAAAACCAGTAAAAACCCCTCCCCCTAACAACAAAGTTACAACAAACAAGGTTACTCAAAAATCTTCTAAAACTAAAAAGTCTGATGCTAGCCTATCTGCCATACCCAAAGCTGTCAGCAACAGGATGTTGCGTCGCATGGGTTTCTTTTCAGGAATTCCCACTGCTTTAGGTATATCTTCTTTTTTCATCTTTTATTGGCTATTTTCTCGTCATTTACTAGATTTTCCTCCCTATCTGGTTCTTTTTGTCTCCGCGGGTCTCTTTGGTCTGGGAGTACTAGGCTTAAGTTATAGTATCTTTTCCGCTTCCTGGGACGAAAATAGGCCAGGAGGAATCATCGGTTTTTCAGAATTTAAAGTTAACTTTGCTCGTACTGTTTCCGCTTGGCGCAATGGTCGAAAGCAAGCCTAAATCATTTATCATTAATCAATAAACTACCAGCACCTATCAACAGACCTGCGGTCTGATTGATGAGGAACTGGTAGTTTATTAGTCAATGTTCCTAGTGCAGTTCACTGACAAAAATGATTACTATAACGACAAAGGTAATTATTTAATTTCAGGAATAGTTTAATGATAGTTGTGATGAAAGTCGGCTCCCCAAAAGCTGAAATCGAAGAAATTTGTAAGGAGTTAGAAACCTGGGGACTGACACCAGAAAAAATTATTGGTAAGCATAAAGTAGTAATTGGCTTGGTGGGAGAAACCGCTTCTCTCGATCCTTTGCAATTACAAGAAATTAGTCCTTGGATCGAAGAAGTCTTACGAGTAGAAAAACCTTTTAAACGAGCTAGTCTCGAATTCCGTCACGGTGAACCGAGTGAGGTAACAGTCTCTACTCCTAATGGGGATGTTATCTTTGGCAAAAATCATCCTGTAGTGATTGTAGCTGGACCTTGTTCTGTAGAAAACGCAGAAATGATCATTACCACTGCGAAAAGAGTTCGAGATGCAGGAGCTAAGTTTTTGCGAGGCGGAGCCTATAAACCTCGTACTTCTCCCTATTCTTTCCAAGGTCACGGCGAGAGTGCTTTAGAGTTATTAGCAGCAGCCAGAGAAGCTAGCGGTTTAGGAATTATAACTGAGGTCATGGATACTGCTGATGTGGAGAAAATTGCTGCTGTAGCTGATGTGCTACAAGTGGGAGCCAGAAATATGCAAAATTTTGCCCTACTGAAAAAGGTAGGGGCACAAGACAAACCAGTATTACTAAAACGAGGAATGTCCGCCACCATTGACGAGTGGTTGATGGCAGCAGAATATATCTTAGCAGCAGGAAATCCTAATGTAATTCTTTGTGAACGAGGAATTCGGACTTTTGATAGTAAATATACCCGTAATACCTTAGATATTGGGGTTTTACCTGTATTAAGAACTTTAACCCACTTACCTATCATGCTCGATCCCAGTCATGGTACAGGAAGAGCAGAATATGTCCCTGATATGGCAAAAGCTGCGATCGCAGGAGGAGCAGATTCTCTGATGATCGAGGTCCATCCTAACCCAGCTAAAGCTTTATCTGATGGTCCACAATCCCTCAATCCTGATAAATTCGATCAGGTGATGAAAGAGTTGGCTATCGTGGGTCAAGCTATAGGTAGATGGAATAAAGCCCCCGTTGCACTCAGTTAACGCCTCGCTGAAAGCGAGAGAGGTTCACTCGTTCCTCGTGCGCCATGTACGCGAAGCACGTCGGAGACTAGCGGCTCGCGCCCGCTTCGCAGCCGTTCGCTGACCTCTTCAAGATCGCTTAAAATTGAGCAATGAGAAACATTGCATTTTCTTAAGTGGCATATTTTGATTGATAGGCAAATAGTAATTTTGCCTATTTTCTTTTTTGTTCTGTTGAAATATAACTTTTAAAGTTTGGGGATTGATATTGACGGCGAGGGATGCCTAACTTGGTTCGGTACGTCAAATCCTTCGTTGTGTTGACTAGAAGCAATTATTTTGTCTTGTAAAGATTCAATATCGCAAATTATATTGGTAAACATTAAACGGATTTCTTTATTGTATATAGGTTTAGTATATTTCTGTACCTTATTGATATTATTCATAATAATTTTTTGAAATTTTAATTAATTACGTATGCAATACATTAAAAATAAAACCATAACTTTGAAGTGGATGTGATTTCGGTCACAACTTTTATTTTTTGGTTCAATTTGGAAGCACACGTGAGTTCGACGAAACCAAATGTAGCGGTTTCCGAACCATTTCCAACCACTATTTTGATATTTCTGAAACCCTCATTCTCTCCTTGAAAAAATCATAAACCGCGTCTACTTTGAAACCCATAGTTTTTCCCTATAGAAAAAACTCCAGTTCTTTATCTGGACGGGGTATAACTCCAAATTCCAAATTCCGTACGCGCAGCGACTCCCGAAGGGCACTTCGGACGCGTTCGCGTACGCGTTCGCGTAGCGACTACCTTAGGTCACTCCGCGCCTCACCTTAAGCACTATAGAGAAGCCTTAGAAGCTGATTATTGAACCACATCACCTAAAATATAAATATATTAAGAAATATTAAAAGAATTAGAATTATGGCGATCGCGATGTCTCAAAAACAGAAATCTCGTGTAATAGTAGTGGGTGCAGGTATTGGAGGCTTAACGGCTGGAGCTTTATTAGCCAAACGAGGTTATGAAGTTGTTATTTACGACCAAGCAATTGTACCAGGGGGATGTGCCTCTACTTTCAAGCGTCGGGGTTTTACTTTTGATGTCGGGGCAACTCAAGTGGCTGGTTTAGAGCCAGGAGGAATTCATCATCGCATCTTTGCGGAGTTAGGAATTGATTTACCTGCTACTACCTACTGCGATCCTGCTTGTGCGGTATTTTTACCAGGAGAAACTGAACCTATTAGGGTGTGGCGCGATCGCGTTAAATGGCAAGAAGAAAGACAAAGACAGTTTCCTGGGAGTGAGCCTTTTTGGAATTTATTAGCAAGATTGTTTCAAGCTAGTTGGCAGTTTCAAAGTCGCGATCCTGTATTACCTCCCCGCAATTTATGGGATTGTTGGCAACTTTTATCCGCAGTAAGATTAGATACCCTAATTACTGTCCCTTTTACCCTCATGACAGTAGGAGATGCACTAAAACTATATGGTTTAGCAGGGGATAAACGGCTCAAAACTTTTCTCGATATGCAGCTTAAACTTTATTCCCAAGTAGATGCAGACAATACCGCTCTACTTTATGCTGCCACTGCTTTAGCTGTATCTCAAGCTCCCCAAGGACTCTTTCATCTAGA
Organism: Xenococcaceae cyanobacterium MO_234.B1; assembly: GCA_030064915.1. Lineage (GTDB taxonomy): Bacteria > Cyanobacteriota > Cyanobacteriia > Cyanobacteriales > Xenococcaceae > JASJCP01. Next base: position 2,167 of record JASJEK010000064.1, on the reverse strand, counting down.
AGGAAGTATGCAAGTTTTAAGCGATCGCCTAGTAGCAGGATTGGAAAAATATGGCGGTAAACTCTATATGCGCCACAGTGTAGAAGAAATTTATAGTGAAAATGGTAAGGTAACAGGAGTAAGAGTCTGTAACCAGAAGACAGGAGAAACCTACACAGAAGCAGCAGATGAAATAGTTGCTAATGTTACGGTGCAGAATTTAATTAAACTATCTAATCCGAGTTTCTCTAGTGGGCAAAGCTATCAACAGCGTATCGAAAAATTACCCGAAGCTTCTGGTGCTTTTGTTGTTTATCTGGGAGTCAAGCAAGAAGCCATCCCTTCAGAATGCCCCCCTCATTTACAGTTTCTCTATGACTATGACGGGGTAATTGGAGAAAATAATTCTTTATTTGTTTCTGTCAGTAAGCCAGACGATGGACGCGCACCCACAGGACAGGCTACGATCATTGCTTCTTCTTTTACCGATGTAGGGATGTGGTGGAAAGGAACCAAAGAAGATTATGACTCCCTTAAACAACAATATACCCAAGAGGCGATCGCTCGTCTCGGAACATACTTTAACCTCACTCCCGACAATATAATTCATCAGGAAGCAGCCACACCCCGTACTTTTGCCAAATACACCGCCAGAGAACAAGGTATCGTGGGTGGTATCGGACAACGAGTCAGTACTTTTGGACCTTTTGGTATTGCTAACCGTACTCCTGTTAAGAGTTTATGGTTAGTCGGAGATTCTACTCACCCAGGAGAAGGGACAGCAGGAGTAAGCTATTCTGCTTTAACTGTAGTTAGACAAATCGAAGCTCAAGGAAGTTAACTTTATCCTAGGTGTTGTAAAGTTAAAATAATGCTCAAAGCAAAATATATAGTCTGGAGATTTATTAATTTATGGATATGGTTGCCCTAATAGTACTGAGCCTAATCAAGTTCTTAGAAATATATGGTTACATTCTAATTGTGAGAATTCTTTTATCTTGGTTTCAAGGTCAAGAATGGGCTTTTAATATTATTTCTTTCCTTAGCCCCATTACAGACCCCTACCTCAACATTTTCCGTTCCATTATCCCACCCTTGGGAGGGATAGATTTTTCAGCTATTTTAGCTATTTTAGCCTTGCAGTTTTTACAAGGCTCTTTAGGTACTTTAGCTAATGCCTCATTGGCTAGTGGATTTTAATTCTCAAAATCGTCATAGTAATAGGGACGGACTTTTCCAGCAAAACCAGAAGCTTTAAATTGCTTAAGGGTTAAGGGTGTCGGTTGATTGGCAGAAACACTGATTCTGATCTCAAAATCACTGACACCTGGGGGGACTTCTGTAATTGTCCCCACTCTACCTCGATTTTCCATGGCTGAGTTGCCATTAGCATCATAAATTCGTCCAAAAACATCTGCATCAACCACAGTTTTTCCCGACATGTTTTTTGCTTTTCCTTGAACCAGAAAGCAATTTACTGCACCCAAATCCCCACTACCCACATTATTCTTGGCTATATCTCCTGTGCAAGGCTTATAGGAGAGGTCATACAATTTAATCGGAGTTAGGGCGTTAGCTGTTGGGGTAATTAACAAGCTACTTAGCCACAAAATACCAGATAAAAAACATATTGCAATAGCACGAAAGCCCATAATCTCTATAACTCACGCGATCGTTTATCCAATTCTCAGCTTAACGTGAATCCCTACCTCAAATCAATTTTGACAAAGCACTAGACCTGAATCCTTACCTGTATTTGGTTAGCTGTTCATGCAAATTTAGAGAATTAGTCCCAAATATTATGAGATAAAGCCTCTGGGATGCTATTCTATAAGCTAGTTAAAGAATTGAGGAATTAATCGAATTCTTTAGCTTAAATGATTCGAGAAACAAATAGTTATTACTAAAAATTAACCTTGGGTTAGTTATTAATTACTATTTATTCTTACTGGATTAGGGTCTATTATTACTATTATTAATAGTTTAGAAAATACCTGAAATTAAAGATGATCAGAGCCACTTGGAATGGAGTCGTATTGGCAGAAAGCGATCACGCAGTGCCTCGGCGAAGCCGAGATCGCACTGAAGTTGTAGAAGGAAATCATTACTTTCCACCCGAATCGATCAATCAAGAGTACTTTAGACCCAGTGATACCCATACTACTTGTCCTTGGAAGGGAGAAGCTAG
>JASJEK010000316.1 GCA_030064915.1 Xenococcaceae cyanobacterium MO_234.B1 | reverse complement strand
CGCTAACTACCTTGGACTAAAACTCCTTAAAAGAGTAAGAGGAGCGAAAAAAATGAATTGATTAAGCAGCCATTTGTGGAAACCAAGTTTGTCGCCACTTACCATTACATTCTGTTACTTTAAGAATAGCGAGTGCTTTACTTCCGAGGGAACTCCAACTCATCCCTTTGTGTTTTTGTCGATGACCAATTACAATGTCAACTCCTTTTTCCATACGTCCACTACCAATAGTTTTGCCAGTTTTACGACGCAATTCATAATTGATAATTTCACTTTGATGTTTAGTTATATAGGTAATCAGTTCATCTAATTTCTTTTGATTACGAGCTTTGATTTGAGTTTTTAAATAAGTGAGAACATCTCTAGTATTACCACGCCAAAGATTACAAAATAAAAACTTACTATGTTCAGTCTTTTCCGCCTTATTACGAGTAATCATTGAGAGGAATTCTCGCAATTTTTTACAGAGATGATACCAGTCGAGGATGAGGGTAATGCCTTGAGGATTAAGAGCATAGAGTCGTTTGCGAATAGACGAAGCCCCATCAGTAATAGCAACAATTGGTAAAAAAAAATTACAATTATGATAATAATATTTTAACTTACATTTGATAATTTCTTCTAAAGAAATTAAAGATTGACCCTGATTGTCTATAGGACTTGTCAGATATTCAAAACTTCCCTTTGGAGTTTCTAATAAAACTACATCAGTAGTTACAGTTTGGCGTTTTTGTTTCTTACCTGATTCATCGGATTCACTAATAACTACATCTTGCTTTTTGTGACGATTCTCTTTCTGTTTTTTGACTCCAATTCCATCATCAAATAATAAAATTTCTTGGGATAATGGGTTATAAATATCAACTAGAGATGCGATTTGGCTCTCGGATTTTATTGACTGCTTAATTGACTGAATTTCTTGCTGCCACTGACTCGATACTTCTACAGCTTTATTTACTACTATGTCCCAAATCTTTTGGTCTGATAAGAGTTTTTCTCCACTGATTCTTTCTACTAAATTTTCGACTTCCTGATAACTGATACGATTACTATAATATGCCACCAATTCTTGTAAACCATGACTAATATTTTCCCTGGTCAATTGAGATGTTAAGTCAAAGTAATTACAGCTTTTTCCTTTGACTAGATATTTTTGTAATCGAAAGTCAAATTGACCATGAATTGTCTTCACTTTGACAACATTTGTTCCGTTACACACTACGTCAGAATCTTTTTTTTCTCTTGGTTAAATTCTCTTTGTGCCTTTCCCAAAAGCTCAGACGAAATTTTCGGTAGCATTTTTTGCTTCAATTTTTCCACGGCTGTTTCTATTTCATCTAGACTTTGACTACCTAGTTCTAAATCTATTGATTGTAACCTAGTTAGTTCTTTTCCTTCTTCGTCTTTTATGATTATTTCTATTTTCGCCATAGCGACCCTTAATTTCCCTTCTTATAATAGTTGGATGGTTCGCGTAACTAAACACGCGAACGACTGCTGAATTTTAATTTTATTTCTGATGATGAGTTCTCAATCCTATCTTGAAGATAGAGCCAACCGTATTACCGAAGCGATCGCGCAGCGCGGAAGCTTCGCTGAGACCACGCAGTGCTGCTGAAGGCAGATCGCCTCGATTCAAAAGTCTATTCAACTTCTGGAATCTTCTGGAGATATTGCTCCGACTGGTTGTTGCATTGTACATTATCGAGCACGAGGCAGCAAAAAGCATTATTGGTATTATAAATTACAAGCGAGTGAGCCGATTTTTCCGACGAAAAGTGGCAAAATGACTCGATATAAGCATTTGGGCGCATCGGGAACTGAAGCTCATATTGAAGCTTTGATGCAAATTAATCGCCGTAATCAACTTGAGGCAAAGATCGAGAACCCTGGATTCTCTAATGCAGTGTTGGTCTGATTTATACGAAAACTCGCTTGGAATGAGAATCAGTCATAGTCTTTGGCTGTTCGCGTAAGCTTTCCGCGAACAAAGTCCCCCCCCTCTCATCAACGGAAAATTTACACCTGGAGTTTTTTTGGCTCTACCGAACCTGTCATGCAAAACTATTAGAATTAACGTCCCTTACGCCTTATTTGGCAAGGGGTTGAGTTTATGATAGCTTGCTTTTTATAAAAATTCTTGCCAAATAAGGCTTCGTTGGGGTTTGAGCGATTTCTACCATGCTAAGTTCGGTAGAGCCGTTTTTTTCTTCTCCTAATTGAGCCTACGATAAATTTGTTTTCCCCTAATTTGCTTGATTAACTCATAATTTTGATTCAAAGTATTCTCCAGTAACAATTTAGCTTGGGGTTTATCCTTTAAATACCAGATATATTCTTGTCTCACAATAAACTTCGGCTTTTGAGTTAGTATGTTTCTCATTTCCCCCTCGGTTGAAGCCTCTGAACCAACCACAATTTTTAAGAGATAGTCCTTAGTAATATTGGAAGGGTGTGTACTGGATTTAGTTAAAGGCTGTTGATCAACAAGCCAATAAACGATATGATCGCTCATCATGTAGATGGGTTCTCTTAAGATATTTTCCTGATTTAAATAGGCTGCTATTTCGTATGCCGATCCATATGTAAGTTTTTGATTAGTTATCAATCTAGAAACTAGTGACTGATATTTAGTAATGATTGGCTTAACTGATACCCCTAATACAAATATAATGATGCTAATCGTTAACCAGCCAACATAGCCATGCAGAAAAGTATTTAAAAATGCTGCTCCTGTCAAAGCTATAAAGGGAGCAAGTTGAATTAAATAGTGGGAACGGGCTGCACCACCTTTTAACACTGATATCCCTGTACCAAAAAGAAACAAACACAGCCATAATAATCCCAGTCGTTTTTCTCTAGAAGCATTAAACCATTGAATAAAAATAGAACCGATTCCCATCAAGCCTCCTATCCATACCAACAGACTAATCCCAAACATTGTTCCTCTTACATCAGAAAGGCTTTTCTGTATATATTGTTTGTATACTGCTAATACTTCCAAAACTGAGAGTTGGGAATTAGCATAATTTAAGGGGGCTAAAATAACCGACGAAAACCACACTTGTTGATAGCCAGTAACCACATAGGGAAGATAAGTCAGCAATATAACTAGACCGCTACCACCAGCATAAGCCAATCCGCGCTGTAGAATAGAATTATTAGACCGTGGTGGTTTGACAAACAATGCAAACAGTCCAATTATGATGGTTACATAAGCAAGATTGAGGCGAATCAAACTGGCGATCGCCATTAAAATCCCTGAAAAAAAGAGTGTGGAGAGAGTGGTTTTTCGGGTAACTAAAAGACTTAATGCCCCAACTAAAGGGACTAATGCCACATGTTCAGTCATGGTAGCTTGTCCTGCGGGAAGAAGACTAGCTAAAACTACAAACAACGTCGCACTTATAATACCTACTAGACTATTCCATAAAGTTTTTCCGACAAGATAGGTACAAAAAGATACCGAAGCCACACATAAAGTGCCAGCAATCCTTACAGATATTATACTTTTGCCCAATAAAGCAATAAAGAATGCATAAAAGACAAAGGCAAGTGGTGGCTTATTGTCCCATAAATTTGTATAGGGAAGATGTCCATCAAGGATGGACTGTCCCATCAAAATAAATGTACTCTCATCCCAATTAATAACAGCAGGAAAGAAGAAAGGTAGACGAACTGTTGTACTCAACAGCAGCAGATAAATAGCTACGAAAAGATACTGTTTGAATGAACTGGCTTTGGTTTTATCTAGAGACTGTTCGGCCGATAACATTTGCCGAAAAATCATAGCTGTAATTTAAGTAGTTAGACAGAATTAATCATAATACATTGATGGAGTATAGCACTCGAGTTTCTACATCGCACTCTCGGCTATACCCCTATACTTTGAGTTATCTTCTGGATCCAAAAGTGCAACTTCAGTTTATTGACCGCAAGAAAAGTATATCTGAGCTTCCTGATGGTTTTAGTGATTACTTCTTATACAATGTTTCCCTATGGCAAATTTTCTTCTCCCTCATCAAAAAATTAATTATGCTAATTCTCCTTTGACTGCTCTCCAGAGAATAGATAATAAAAGATAAATTAAAGCTTAACCCCCTACCATTTTTAACTTGAAGTAAGATGAAACCTAAACTTTTAGGGCTCGCTACTCTCTTAGTTTTGATTAGTTGTGCTAGTTCTGGCTCTCAAATAGCAGAAACAGTCTTACCCATAACGAACCAGAACAATCGACTTGAGAAACAGACTCAAGAAGAATCACAAGAGCAAGCTTTTCAACTTCGCAGTCTTGCTATTCGAGAAAAGTTAGCCGCACAAGATTTAGATAAACTTGATGCTTGGTGGCGAAGGATTAATCTGGGAGATCCTCATAAATACTTGCTTCCGGTTATTTTATCTCGTCTTAGTTTAGAAGAACAATACGCTCCTCAGCAGAGTTGGCAAGTTCTCTTGAATATGGATAAAGACCTACCCAACCTTTACCATTTCCGCAGCATTTATGATGTCCGTATTTTCTTTCTATTTCGAGATATGATGCCTAAAAAAGTCGCAGATTCCTATCGCAGGATGATAGAAAGTTCCCGTGTTTCCCAATGGATGGAACAGGGAACGGAAAATCATATGTTTATGCAAAGAATGTCAGGTCTGGCTTTAATGGATGGGAGTGGATGGTCAAATTCTCTTCCAGCAGTAGCAGCAACAAATGAGGCTTGGCTACGTTCAGAATTGAATAAGTTTCTCACAATTGGACAAGGGGAATTTCACTCTTCTACTTATTATGGTTATGCTATTGGTGGACTACTCAATCTTTATGATTTTGCTAAAACACCTGAACTAAAACAATTAGCCAAAGCTACACTGGATTGGTATGCAGCAAATATGGCATTGCGTTTAAGTTGGGGGACTGCTGGCGGTGCAGAAAGTCGGGGTTTTGATCGGGGAACTTGGGATGGAAGTGAATTAAGTGCTTTAGCATGGATTTGGTGGGGAGATAACCCTAAAACTGTAGAACGTATTGGCAATAAGAAGGCAAGAGTTGCTGTACTCGCAGCATTAAGTAATTATCGACCTCCACATCAGTTTAAAGCCCTTGCCAGGAAAGAAGTGCCTTTACCTTTTGTTCTCAGAGCAAGTCATCCTATTTATTACACTTATCACGAAGATAACCAATTTTGGGAAACATTATATGTCACCTCAGATTACAGTTTAGGGACCCTTCTTATTCCCAGACGTTCCTATCAGGTCAAAGGAACAATTAATGCCCAATATGCTACCTATAAGTTAGTTATTCGTGACCCCAAGGCAGTTAGTAATGCCGTAATTAGTTTAGGTGGAACTTTTCACAATTCAATGGCAACTGGTGCTTCTCCAGGCGACCAATATGTACAAGAAAAAGGTGCCGTAATCTATCAATTAAGACTGAATAACAAGGATAAACTAGCAGGAGTACCAGGTCGTTCTCATCTTGTGCTTCCGAGTCGCTATAGTCAACCCCAAAAGTATCATAATTGGTATATTTGGCGAATTGAAAAAACTTGGTTGTGTGCCCGTCCTTGGGGTGATAAAGTTAGCTGGCAAGGACAAGTTTCAGAAAAGTATAAAAACTATCAGTTTTTAGCAGCAACTGGGACTAATACAGCTTGGATAACCGACGTTTTTTCGACAACTGATTATCCAACTTTTGAGTCTTTAAAAAAAGCTTTGGATAACACTGAGATAGATGATAAAGACTGGGAGAAAAAAGGGAAGATAAGTTATAGGACAATGGAGGGCGATCGCTTGGAAATGACTTATAATTCTAACGGTGGTGTTGGTAGTGCTAAAATCAATGGCAAGGAAAGACTGCTGGAAAATTGGGCAGTATTAGACAGTCCTTATCTAAAAGAAGAATTATATAGTGGTTTTTTAGAACTTAGGTATCCAGGGAATAGATGGTGTCTGGGTGTAACTCTAACTGCTCCGAATGGGTGCAATCAAAAGTAGTTGGTGATTTTCAAGAGCGACCGCGAACAGTTATTATACTAAACGGTATAGTATGATAATCTAGACTTCAGACCCCAGTGTAATTGGTTTTTAGTATCCCTGAATTTTTTAGTATCCTGTTGCCCTGAATAATTGTGGCAAGTTATAATCTAGACAAAATTTTAAATAAAAAGAGAATTTTAAATAAAAAGAGACACTCAGGAAAGGGTAGCATCCCCTTAAAATCGTCGTCACTATCGTCGTTACTTTAGTGCAACGAGAAGTCAAAGAGTCCTAATTTTATTATCCAAGAGACCGCCTCGATAACTTAACTTATGTCTTCTCATTCTGGGAAATCATGGAAATATATACTTTATTTGGGTTTTGGCAGTAGCTTAACTGTCTTCTCGTTATTGGCTTTAAGTATTTGGCGTACTGGCGATCGCCTTTTGAATACTCTAACAAGTTTATTCAATCCTCAAGCTCCTGTCCCAGAAATTGCTCATTCTGCTGTCGTCTTACAACAAATTCAAGGTATCGAAGAATTAACCACTACGGTATATACAATGGAAACGGTAGTACCCACATCTGCCGATCGCACCTTGGGTAAAGACTGGGTAATAGCTACTACCAAATTACTTTATCTAGCCCGTGGGGAAGTAAAAGCTGGTATAGATTTAGGCAAATTGGAGCAAGAAGATATTTTAGTAAGTAAAGATAAAATTGCCATCACCCTTCCCTCTTCCGAAATACTAGATAGCAAAATAGATGTTAATGCTTCACACATCTATCACTATGACCGAGGTTTTCTCAATTTGGGCCCAGATGTTGCACCCCAATTACAAACTTTGGCACAACAACAAACTCTAGATAAGATACTTACCACTGCTTGCAACGAAGGCATCTTACAACAAGCTGATGCCAAAGCTAAAGAAAC
>JASJEK010000315.1 GCA_030064915.1 Xenococcaceae cyanobacterium MO_234.B1 | reverse complement strand
CCGCCTACTAGAATTGTCATTATGGGGGCAGCAGGTCGAGATTTTCATAATTTTAATCAAGTGTACCGTCATGACAAAGAAGTGGAAGTAGTGGCATTTACAGCAGCGCAAATTTCGGGCATTGCCAACCGTCGCTATCCAGCTAAGCTAGCAGGTTCTCTTTATCCTGAAGGTATTCCTATCGTTGACGAAACAGAATTAGAATCTCTTTGTCGTCGAGAACAAATAGATTGTGTATTGTTTGCCTATAGCGATCTAACTCACGCTGAAGTAATGCATTTGGCATCCCGGGCAATGGTAGCAGGTGCAGATTTCTTACTTTTGGGACCAGAACGAACCATGTTGCCAGCCCAAGTACCCGTAATTGCTGTTTCTGCGGTACGAACTGGTTGTGGTAAGTCTCAAACTACTCGTTGGCTTTCTAAGCTACTGCGACAAAAAGGTTTACGGGTGGCAGTTATCCGCCATCCCATGCCTTACGGAGATTTAGAAAAGCAAGTAGTGCAACGGTTTGCCACCAAAGCAGATTTAGATGTAGCCGAATGTACCATCGAGGAACGGGAAGAATACGAACCCCATCTAGAGGTCGGCAACATAGTCTATGCTGGGGTCGATTATGCATTGATTGTCAGGCAAGCCGAACAAGAAGCAGATATTATTCTTTGGGATGGTGGGAACAATGACTTTCCTTTCATTCAACCCGATCTACACCTTGTCTTAGTCGATCCCTTGCGCCCTGGAGATGAAACTACTCACCACCCAGGGGAAGTAGTATTGCGGATGGCAGACATTGCGATCGTTGCTAAAGTTGATTCAGCAGCCGATGCGGACGTACAGAGAGTTAGTGATACGGTCAAGAGAGTTAATCCCAAAGCAGTTATTGTTCGCGGTGCTTCACCCATCCAATTAGACAATCCAGAAGCCGTGCGAAATCGCCGTGTGTTAGTAGTAGAGGATGGTCCCACTACCACTCATGGCGGAATGTCCTATGGTGCAGGCTATGTAGCTGCTACCCGCGCCCAGGCAGCAGCGATCGTCGATCCTCGGGCTTATGCCGTCCCAGAAATTGCCGAAGTTTATGCCCGCTATCCCCACATTGGTCCGGTATTACCAGCGATGGGTTATTTTCCCGCCCAACTGAAAGCACTGGAAGCAACTATCAATAATGCAGAAGCTGACGTAGTAGTAGCAGCAACTCCCAGCAATCTTAGTTCTCTGATGAAGCTTAACAAGCCAGTAGTCCGCGCCCGCTATGAGTTTGCTGAGATGGGCAAACCGAGTCTTTCAGACCAGATCGAGCAGTTTCTTGCCCGTAAAAATTTGGGAGGGTAGATAGTTATGCTAGTAGTTATTGCCTTGGGAGGTAATGCCCTAATTAGGCGCGGTCAACCTCCAGAAGTAGAAATACAGCGACAAAATATTAAGCTGGCAGCAAAAGCGATCGCTGAAGTTGCTAGAGAACATCGGGTAGTAGTCACTCACGGCAATGGACCCCAGGTGGGACTGCTGGCAATGCAAGCCGAAGCTTACAAGGGAGTCAAACCCTATCCCCTAGATGTTTTAGATGCCGAGACAGAAGGAGTGATCGGTTATTTAATCGAACAAGAACTCTGCAATCAACTACCAGAACAGCCAATAGTCACTCTCCTCACCCAGATCGAAGTAGACCCCCAAGATCCTGCTTTTGCCTGTCCCACCAAACCTATCGGTGCAGTTTATTCAGAGACAGAAGCTAAACAGTTAGCTAAAGAAAGGGGTTGGGCAGTTGCTGCCGATGGGAATGTCTATCGTCGCGTTGTCCCCTCTCCAGAACCCAAGCGGATCTTAGAATTACCCACAATTCGTCAAAGATAGAGCGAGTAAGCTTAAGTCAATTATTGGTACATCACCACAAATAGTGCCCTACTCTGCTGAAAGAGGGTATAACCTAGAAAAATTGTTTGCCACTTTGATTGCTACCTGTCCTGAAAATAGGAAGTGGATATTCGCAGGACTTAAGAATTTTTCATACAAAGATTTTGTCCCTATACTCCCTGGAAAAAAAGAGAAAAGGAGGTCTTAAATGTCTAGCAGGAAAAAAATCAAAAAAAGAATTAAAAGAATAATTGACGATGAATGTGTAATATTCAAAAGTAAAATCAAAGGAAGCGATTTTCTAGATGATGACCTTGAGCTAGATAATAGCGATTTTAGGGACATCAGAGATGCGATCAATTATGAATACGGTCTCTCCTTGAGGAAAAGAGACATAAAGGGGTGCGTCGATGTAAACGACATTGTCGATCTTGTATATGAGGAGCTAGAAGAGAACCACTTATACGAAGCCGAAATAAGGGTTCAAGAATATCTAAGTCAGATGGAAGATTATGCCAGGCAAAGTGCTACAGAGTCTAAATCCAGTTTCTTAAAATGGCTTAGTTCAGTTGGATTGAGTTGGATAACTAAAACGATATTCAATTGGACTTGGGACAAAATCATAATCTTGTTTGCGTTATAAACTAGGTCTGAAAAAGTCTTCACTTGCTTGAGTGCGATCGCAGAACTCGTAGGGTGCGTTGCTTCAACAGGGCGAGTCTTCGTAGCTAATCCCAGGTCGGCAAGCCAAACTTCACCAGGTTTCGGGTTCATCGAGTAAATCTAATACCTCTTGCTCTACAGTTCGGGAACGTAAGATATCCAGTGCATCTCGATCTGCGAGATCGATGATTTCCGCGATCAATTGCCGCACTTGGTTAACTGTATCAGGCTGCCATTCTTGGAGCTTTGTGTTTAACTTTTCTGCTAGAGTATCCACGAGCACATCTCCCATTCGGCTGTGTACCCTTAGCTTAGCATTGCAATAGAATGTCTGGTTACCTGCCTAACATGTGCTTGCAGCAATCCTCTGCTCAAGTATGATTTTCTGGCTTCGGTGCGCCGCGGACTGGAAGTGCGATCGCAGATCTGGCAGGGTGAGTTTTTCCTGAAAATGCACTACTCTAATAATTTTCCTTTGTTACCAATAAATTCTGGCGCTCGCGCTACAGGAAAAATTGCGATCACTATTATAATTTACTTACCCCCATCAACGAAAAATTTACCCCTGGAAAACCTTTAGTTTCGATCTTAGCTGTGCCGACTCCAGAGCGATCGCAGAGCTCGTAGGGTGCGTTGCTCTCGCAAACGCACCATTCTAATAATTTTCCGTTGTTACCCATAAATTATGGCGATGTTCATCTGACTATAGGGTGGCGCCCGATCAAACCTCAAAGCATAGTAATTTACAATTAAGAGGAGAAAGCTTTAAGGGAAGTGTTCATGAATTTGCCTGAATTGCAAAAGCAAGCATTGAAATTACCAATTAGTGATCGCTGGCTTTTAGTCAAATCTGTGTTGAACTCAATTCAACAAGAAACCCTTTCATCCATTTCTCCAAAGCCAAACGTGCAGCCTTTAATTGACCTCGATCCTTGGACTCAAAGCTTGATCGGTGTAATTCAGCTAGACTCAGAAAATTCTACAGAGTCCTACGTGGATTATCTGGAGGAGAAATACCGTTGAAGCGGGTATTGTTTGATAGTGACGTATTGTTGGATGTTCTGGCTCAACGTCAGCCCTTCGTTGTAGCTTCTGCACAAGCATTGAATACAGTAACGCAAGAACAAGTACAGGGATATGTTTCAGCTCATGCCGTGACTAACATCTTCTACATTTTACGTCGTCAGGTTGGTAGTGAAGCAGCACGTGAACTGATATCAAGGTTATTGCAGCGTATTCAAGTCGCTAGCGTAACAAAGGAGGTAATTCAGGCTGCATTACAAAGCTCCATCCCAGATTTTGAGGATGCGGTGACAAGCGAGGCAGCAAATGCCGCAGAAGTGGAAGTCATTGTGACGCGAAATACATCTGATTTTATAGCTTCTTCAGTTCCCGCAGTGCTGCCAGAGGAGTTCTTGGTCATGTGATCGCATATTTCGTAGGGTGCGTTGCTCCCGCAAATGCACCATTCTAATAATTTTCTGTTGTTACCAATAAATTATTGCGATCGCAATATGCTCTTCGATACTGGTAGGTTGGGTTATACCAATTCCCTAAATAAACGCTATACATTGACTTGGGAATGAAGAGGGCATTCTGGGAGATGGAAGTACTCAAATGTTTGAGGTCTATTTCCCAATATATTTAAAAGGGAATCCCATCAACGACATTAATCCATTCTTGAGCTTTGCTAGCTTCCCAAAGCAAGTAGATACTTTCTTTTAATGCTCCAATTGAAGTTTTTGGACGTACCCATCACTACGTGACTGTAGAACGGTCATCAGAGCAAAATAGCGATCGCTTTTGTTTATAGCTTCATATTAGGGCAATCGCAGTTCTTGCTTTTAGTGCTGAAGCAATATCTAGAAAGTTTATAGGCTACCCTTAAAGATAAGATTGATAGTCAATTTTGCTATGAGTATTGTTATTTCAGACGAAATTGTGCAGGCATCTCAGCTTACCCCAAGTGAGTTTCGCCAGGAAATTGCATTACACCTGTTTCAAACAGGTCGCTTAACACTAGGCTATGCCAGTCAACTGGCTCAGATGCAACCCAAAGACTTTCGTCAACTTCTCAAGCAGCGTAAAATTCCGCTCTATTCCTACGATGTTGAAGACTTGGAACTAGACTTAAAAAACTTGCGGGAGTTAGGACGGCTTTGATTGTCATCAGCGATACATCGGTAATCACAAATTTGGCAGCGATTAAACACTTGCAGCTTCTGCCCCAACTCTACAATCAAGTCATTATTCCTAAAGCAGTATATCGTGAACTTGCAGATATAGACCCTCCCGTTCCTGGAACTCTTGAAGTTAAATCTGTAAGTTGGCTGGAAGTTAGGCAGATTAAAGATTTAGGTACTGTTGAGCAGCTTCAAAATGATGTGAGATTAGACCCTGGAGAATCTGAAGCGATCGCCCTTGCCCTGGAACTCGATGCTGATTTATTATTAATCGATGAGCGCCGTGGTCGAGCCGAAGCTAATCGTTTGGGGTTAAAAATTATCGGATTGCTGGGTATTTTAGTTGAGGCAAAACACCAAAATATAATCATTCGAGAAGAGTTATTACAGGGGAAATAAGGATTCAAATTTTCAAATTCTTAGTTTCAGGCGATCGCGCTACGGAAATAACTGCGATCGCTGGCATCTTACAATCAAAGATTTGTTTGCTTGGTTAGTACTTGAATAGAACCCAACTGGGAAATAGAAAGCGCGATCGCCTAAGCTTATAGTGGGACCGCCGATGTTGCAGGTTAAGTTAACGCCACAAAAGTTTAAATTCTTGCTTTCTCAGATTTTTGATTTGTTTGTAGGTCTAAACTCCCGTCCTCACAATATCCTCAAAAAATTGCCCTAATTTAAAAGCAAATAAAGGAGGAGAACAGATGGTAGATATATCTACGACCTATTTAGGACTAAAATTGCGATCGCCTCTAGTTGTTGGTGCAGCAGCACCTTTGGCAGAAGATATCGATAACATCAAACGTATTGAAGATGTTGGCGCATCCGCAGTGGTTCTACATTCCCTGTTTGAAGAACAATTACTAGAAGAACGTTACGCTCTCTATCATCATCTCACTCACGGGACGGAAAGTTACCCCGAAGCTATCTCATACTTTCCCAAACAGGAAATCTTTAATGTCGGTTCAGAAGCCTATCTCAACCACATTCGTCGAGCCAAAGAGATGGTGGATATTCCCATTATTGCTAGTCTTAATAGTTCCACAGTTGGTAGCTGGGGTGATTATGCACGCAAGGTAGAACAAGCAGGTGCCGATGGATTGGAACTAAACATCTATTACGTTCCTACAGATATATCAATGACCGGAGAACAAGTAGAACAAACTTATATTGATATTGTTCGCACCGTCACTTCAACCGTAAATCTTCCCGTAGCAGTCAAACTGAGTCCCTTTTTCAGCAATATGGCAAACATGGCAAAACGCTTGAGTGATGCGGGGGCTAGTGGCTTAGTATTATTTAATCGCTTTTATCAACCCGATATCAATTTAGAAACTTTAGAAGTAGAACCCAACTTGCTCCTCAGCACTTCTAGGGAAATGCGCCTGCCGATGCGCTGGATTGCCATTTTGTATGGAACTATTCCCGTCGATTTTGCTGCTACCAGCGGTATTCGTACCGCACATGATGTCATCAAAATGATGATGGTAGGTGCAAACGTTACCATGTTAGTTAGTGTACTATTAAGTCATGGCATCGAACAGCTTCGGAAAATCGAAAAAGACATAGTTGAGTGGCTGGAGGTTAAAGAATACGATTCAATAGCTCAGTTACAAGGCAGCTTGAGCCAAATAAATTGTCCTAATCCTAGTGTTTTTGAACGAGTTCAATATCTCAAAGCTCTACAAACCTATCAACCTCATTGGGGACTGGTTCATAGTCAGTAATCAGTAACCAGTAATCAACCACTACCCGAACTAACATGAACAAAAAAATTGGAATTCTGACCAGTGGCGGAGACTGTCCAGGCTTAAACGCAATTATTCGTGCTGTAGTTAAATGTGCTAGCCAGAAAGGATGGGAAGTATATGGTATTCCCTATGGTACGGAGGGTTTTCTCAAACTAGAACGGGGAAAATGCCAATCGGACGATTTAAAGTTAAAAGAACACGGCTACGATCTACCAGGATTGCTACAGGGAATCGATATTCTGCAATTTCTGAGCGGTAGTATATTAGGCTCTTTGAGTAAAGGGAATCCCGAAGACAAAGCGATCGCTCAGACGATTATTCAAGGCTATAAAGATTTAGAACTCGATGCCCTAATTGTAGTAGGGGGAGATGGCAGTTTAGATATTATCTACGATCTGGCACAACAGGGACAATGGAATATCATTGGGATTCCCAAAACCATCGATAACGA
>JASJEK010000314.1 GCA_030064915.1 Xenococcaceae cyanobacterium MO_234.B1 | reverse complement strand
CCCGAAGGAAGGTCTGTAGTAGATATGGTTATATCAGGTCATGCTCACTGTATGGAACACCTTTACACCAAAAATACAGGATATGCCGACTCACATATTAACTGGATTGTCTGCGGTGGTAGTGGTCATAGTTTGCGCCGTCAACGAAGGGAAGGTGGGGTATTATTTCAAGATGCTGCTCTCAATTCTCAACCTATCGGTCAATCCCACTTATTTTTAGGACGGAATGGGAGTGGAAAAGATAAAAAACGACCCTATTCTTTTCTACGCATCAATGTAAACGCTAATGCTCAACCAAAATTTACTGTTAAACCCTATGTAGCAGAATGGCATCAACGGCAATGGAATGAATATGCCCTTGATCCTTTTACTATTTAAATTCTTGTCTAACTGATTGCCAATGGTTTGGAGACGAAAAACTGTATATGTTTGTTGCTACTGGATATCGACGTTATGCCATTAGATAAAGAATTCTGGCTCAAAGCGATCGCCTGCTTGACTGTGGTGATTCTATCAGCTTGTGCCAATAGTTCTCAATCCCCCATCGCAGTCGAAAAAGGCGGTTTAGCGTGCGAGTGGGAAGCCCCACTGCGATAGCAATGAGCGAACCGTGAGGTGGAAGGGGCTTAAAAACAAAATTTATAGGTTTACTCATCTCATTTTAGGTATATAAAGCCCCTTTCCACGGATGAGAACGAGCGCGATAACCTGTCGGAGAAGGCTTTACAGTAATGGATACATAATCTTTATATGGTAATGGTTTAAATCTTGACTCCAGCCTCTATACTCAATACGAAGGAAAGCCTGTAATTATTGCTACATCCGTGATCCTGTCACCCGATCCAGAAGATTTAACTCGCAATAGCGAAATTTATTATGGTAAGCAGTTAGCAATAAAAGGAGAAATAGAAGATATAAAAAGTTATGGTGTATTTGAACTCGATGAAGAACAAGTATTTGGCGGAGAAGACTTATTAGGTAGAAAGTATCTAGACCAAGACCCCCAGAAATCTGATTCCCACCTTCCCCAGAACCAGCAAAAATGGTATCTTGACCACGAACAGCAATCACTCGATTCTCAGTTAATTTGCTTCCATAACTTTTGTTTCTCCAAGATTACAATTTTTGCCATTAGATTTAACCTCCCAATGATTTACTAAGGTATTAGCTAACACTTCTTCAATGCGATCGCAAAAAACAAATTCTATTTGTTGGCGGACATCTGCTGGCACATCAACTAAGTCTTTTTCATTGTGCCGAGGTAGTAAAACCCGCTTAATCCCTGCTCGATGAGCAGCTAAGACTTTTTCTCTCACTCCCCCAATGGGTAAAACTTCCCCACTAAGATTAACTTCCCCTGTCATGGCAATATCGTTGCGGACTGGATGATGGGTTAATAAAGATGCGATCGCTGTAACCATAGTTACTCCCGCCGAAGGACCATCTTTGGGAATTGCTCCAGCAGGAATATGAATGTGCAAACCATTATCTTTAAACACACTAACGTCAATACCCAAGGATTGCGATCGCGACCACACATAGGAACGGGCAATTTCAGCGGATTCTTGCATGACTTCTCCCAATTGACCAGTCAAAGTGAGGTTTTTTCCTTGGGGTAACAGTACGGCTTCAATAAATAAAATTTCTCCCCCCTGTAAAGTCCAGGCAAGACCAGTAGCGACACCTGGTTTGCTTTCTGACCGTATTTGTTCCCTGAGAAATTGTCTTGCACCCAGCAATTCTTCTAGTTGTTCGGGATGGATGTTCTGGGGATGCGTTGTACCTTGAGCATAGTCCACAGCAACCTTACGACAAAGATTCCCCAGTTGCTGTTCTAGTTTCCTGACTCCTGCTTCGTGGGTATAGTATTCGATCACTAGATTGATAGTTGATTCGGGGAGTTGCACCGCATCATCTGGCAGTCCCGCTTTATTGATTTGTCGCGGTAGCAGATATTTCTGGGCAATTTTAAGTTTTTCCTGTGGGG
Source organism: Xenococcaceae cyanobacterium MO_234.B1 (assembly GCA_030064915.1). Classification (GTDB taxonomy): domain Bacteria; phylum Cyanobacteriota; class Cyanobacteriia; order Cyanobacteriales; family Xenococcaceae; genus JASJCP01. Next base: position 4,819 of record JASJEK010000314.1, on the reverse strand, counting down.
AATAACCAGACAGTTCGATAATTTCTAGACGATCTAGTAGTGGTGGGGGAACACGAGACAGATCGTTAGCAGTGCCAATAAACAGCACTTGGGAAAGGTCAAAATCTAAATCTAAATAGAGGTCGCGGAAACTATGATTCTGCTGTGGATCGAGAATTTCTAATAATACTGAAGCTGGATCACCGCGATAATCCATCCCCACTTTATCCACTTCATCCAGCATAATCACGGGATTTTTTACTCCTGCTCGATGTAAAGCTTGAATAATGCGACCAGGCATGGCTCCAATATAGGTGCGACGATGCCCCCGCAGTTCCGCTTCATCCCTTAATCCGCCCAAACTAATACGCTCGAATGGTCTGCCTAAAGTACGGGCGATGGATTGACCCAAGCTGGTTTTGCCCACTCCTGGAGGTCCGGCAAAACAAATTACTGTACCGACGGTGTAGGACTTAGGGGTTTTACTTTCTGATGGTAATGCTAACTGCTGTTGGGCTAATTTTTTGAGCTTAAAGGTAGCTAGATGTTCGATAATCCTGGCTTTGACTTTATCTAAGCCGTAATGATCTTCGTCTAAAATAGTTTTGGCATTATCTAGATCGAGATTATCTTCTACCTGCTGATTCCAAGGCATTTCTAACAACCAGTCCAGATAGGTACGAATTACCCCTCCTTCTGCGGACGAACTCTGTACTCGTTCTAGGCGGTCTAATTCTCTTTTTACTTGTTTTTCTACTACTTCTGGTAAGTCGGCTGCTGCGAGACGCGATCGCAATTCAGCAATTTCAGTCTCCTCGGAGTCTGTTTCTCCCAATTCTTCCTGAATTTTTTTGAGTTGCTGGCGTAAAAAGAATTCTTTCTGTTGCTGGTCGATCTCTTTTTTAGTCTCTCCTAAAATTTCCCCTTGTAGCTTTTGAACTTCGATTTCTTGTTGTAAATCAATGAGGATTTGACGCAACAGTTTTTCGAGATTTTCCTCTTCTAAAATTGTTTGACTCGTTGTGACATCTTGTTGCAGTAATACAGAGGTTTGATAAGCTAGCTGGGCTGGTTCTTTGCTGTTTAATAATACTCCTAATAGTTCTTCAGGAAATCGCGGATTAATGGCTGCTACTTCCGTCCAAAGCGACTTAATTGCTTGGGTTAAAGCTTCGAGAGTGTGTTCGTCTGTTTCCGTTGATAGAGCAGGTATTCTTTTAAACTTAACGGCGTAGGTAGGATGAGTCTGGACTAATTCTACAATCTCTACTCTTTCTAAACCTTCAATAATTAGTTGAATTAGACCATCAGGTAAGCGAATCATTTTATGAATAACAGCCAGAGTTGCTACCGAATAAATTTCTTTGAGGCTTTCAACTTCTGAAGACAAAGATTTGAGAGTTTCATCAATATCAGATACTTCTTTAGGTGCTGTTTCTAATTCTTCTATTCTTTGTACTGCTTGAGGACGAATTGCAGTTACAATTAGTTGCTTATTTTCCGTGAGCATAGTTGACTCAACCACTGCTACAGAGCGGGGTTTTCCTGCAACCACAGGTATGGTGATTCCAGGTAACAAGACAACATTACGAAGGGGAAGCAAGAAGCCCGTTTCTAGTTTTTTTTGCCAATTAAAAAATTGAGGAACCGCATATGTCATATAACCTCCTATTGCAACTAAGCCTCAACAATTTTTTGCTGTTTTGCAGTTCTGCAATATCTCCTGTCACACTTCAAAGCTAGACAAAAAACTTGAGGATGTTGTGAAGAGTGTTATTTATTGGCTATTGAGAATACCTTACCATTGAGAATACCTTACCTGGGGTTCAGACTCAGGGCTCAATAGTTCTTGTTTAAGAATTAGGCAGTATTGATAATTGAATTTAAAAACGTAATACTTCAGCTTGATAATCTTCGGGAGTAGGGTCAATTTCCCAAATTAAGCCTTCTCCAGTTTCTAACGCTACTTCTAAATATAGCATTTCTACAGGAGTGGTAGCAGTATCTTCGTTTCCTTCAAAACCTTGTCTATCTTCTGTTAATAATCTGAGAGTAAAACCACCAGGAATCATTGCGCCTAAAGCCAAACTCCGTAATTCAAATCGCCAAGTATCTGCTTCAATAGGAAGTATTTTTAACTCGTAAGGTCGACCAGCAATAGTTAATTGTTTAGCTAATGCATTATGAGGCATAGCTATTGCTGTATCACCCCTCGCCCCTACTGTACTGGGTTGGAATTCTACTTGTCGCCAGCCGAATTCTGCTACTAAGTTAGCAGCTTCGGTTTGTAACCAATTTAAGACAGAAACTCTTTCCATCCCTCGGCGTTTTTCCACTAAACCATTCCGCCAGGCACTGTTTTGGAGTAAAGCAGCCCAGAGAGTAAAGGGAACAGCTAATCTAGGCAATAATATTTCTGTATTTCCCAACCTTTGTATTAAGTTGTTAGCTTGAGTAGGAGATATTGCAGCAATAGGAGAGACTGCTACTTGAGTTTTTTCTTCGGGACATAATTCTCTAGCAACCCACAAAGCATTAAGATCGGCAATTAAATCTGTATCATCTAGAGTGTAAGTGCGGTCTGTAGGATTATAAATAGCAGTATTTTTAATCTGTTTGTGAGTGGTATATCCCCAAACTCTTATAAAACCAGCGTCTATATTAACTTGTACTGCTAGATAATAGTCTGCTACCCATTCAGGAATATCAACCCATTCTTGAGGTAATCGTAATTCTTCTATGTCTTCTGCTTCAGAAGGAATTAAAACCAACCTAGCATCCCCTAGTCTAATTGCTGTACCGTTAATTAATTCCGAGATATTGGCTAGGGCTTGAGAATTTAGCCAAGGTTTAACCGTTGCTTCTTGTTCTTCTGTTGCACAAGGAATAAAAGCATCTAAAGTTAATTGATTCAGATAGCTTTGCCAACGACTATTAGGAGTAGCTGCATTTTGGCTTTTACTCCAAGCTTGTTGTTGTAGGGATTCGGGAAGTTCGATTACTAATTGGGTTGGGTCGAATAAAAGGGTCATCGTTCATACTCCTGATTGCTGATTATACTAAGGGTTGCTATGGTAATGGCTTTCTAACCATTCTTCAATAACTGCGCTCATGCCTTTGAGTACGTCTGATGTGAGGGAGATATGCAGAGTTTCTTTTGTCCACAGAGAAAGAGATTTTAAGAGAGATTTTCTCACCCTAGATAGTTTACGAGAGATGGTATATTGTTGAGTGCCTAATTCTTGGGCAATATCTCCCTGTTTCAGTTTTTGACCATAGTACAGTTCTAGCAGTTTTTGTTCATCAGGTTTGAGTTGCCCTAAAGCGGATATTAATATCTCATTAATTTGACTTTGCTGTTGATTGCGCTCTTGTACTTCTTCTTCGACGATCATTTCGGTAAGAAGAGAGTCTTCAATTTCCCCTACTAGACTATCGGCAATTTCTCCCGAATCATATCCTGGCTTGGGTTGATTAATAGATGTAACATTGGGATATAAGTAGGAACGAGCAGCTTTGACACAAATTAAGAGCCATTTTTCAGTAATTTCAGGTTTTACTGTTTCTCCTGGTGCAGAAAGTTGTCCTTTTTTCTCTTGGTTATATAAATTTGCGATCGCCTTCCAGGCTTCAGGACTAGGTTTAGCAAGTCTCCTGGTAGGGTTAGAACGGTCAGGGACATAAATATTTTTAAAGCAATTCCAAGCTAGAATGTATTTTTCCCTAACTTCTGCCGATAATCCTGCATTTTGCAAAGATTCGTCTAATCTTTTCTGACTCAGTTTCCGTAATAACGACCATTCGGAACAAATATCAATTTCTTGTCGCTGGCGCAATAATTCCCGAATTAAATTACTAAAAGTAATACTAGCGTAGCTTTTAAGGTTAAATCCGCGATCGCCATTGAACCCTTTAAGAACTTTATCAACTCCTGCGATCGCAATCTGAAATCCATCAGGAATCTTGTATTGAGTACTAGTAAAACCTCTGATGGTTTTTTGGGCTGACCAAAAACACACTTCTTGTAAATAAGCTAATAAATGATCTCTGGCGATTCCTTGGGGTTGTTTTTGCCACCTTTTGTGCCAGTATATAGCCCAGAAATTTTCCGAAGTTTCTTGCTGTGCTATTTCACTTAAGCATTTGCTAATACTGCGACGCAGACGAGGATCGCTCACCCAATTACTGAAGCGGTCAAAATCAAATTGGATAAAAGTAGAAAAGATTTGAGCAATATCTTGACGAGGAATCATTAAATGACGAATATCTAGATCATCTTAAATTATGTCATGTTCTTACTTTAGCGACTTATTGAAAAAACATTGAATTCGTCCAAAATAAAAATGAACCATTAAGCCTCAAAAATAAAGAGAAGTTAGCAATTTTTCGCAATAAATAACGTAAATTCTCAACTACACCTAAAAATTCCGCCTTAATTTTTTAATCGCTATAAGTCCCATTCTCTTGTCATTTCAACTACCTTTACTGCCAATTATCAGTATTAGACACTGTTGAAGCATAAGAAAATATAATTATTACAAGCCGATGAGTTATCTTCAATACTCGTTGCGATTATTCTTTTGTTGAACATGGCTGTTCCGTCGCGCATTCTGTGATTCTATATATTCTTTGATTATTTCCAATGGTGCGCCACCTGTCGAAATAATGCAATATGCTCCTGTCCAGAAAACAGGTTTTTGATGGTAAAACTTTTCTAGATGTTCTTTATAATCACGACGAATTAAGCGACTAGAGACAGTTTTTAAAGTATTGACTAACTTAGATGGTGCAACGTCTGGATATAGCTCGACTAACAAATGGCAGTGGTCTGACTCCGCAT
>JASJEK010000313.1 GCA_030064915.1 Xenococcaceae cyanobacterium MO_234.B1 | reverse complement strand
TTAGTTAAAGACCTCAGAGGACTTACATCAGAAATTTTATTACGGCTCAGATGTAGTTCAGTTAAATTAGTTAAAGATTCTAGGGAACTGAGATTAGAGATTCGATTTTCGTTGAGGCGAAGTACCGATAAGTTAGTTAGTGATTCTAGGGCACTTATATCTGATACTTGGTTTCTAATTAAACCCAGTAGAGTTAAGTTGGTCAGAGATGATAGAGAACTGATATCGGACAACTTATTGTAACCGAGTTGGAGTACTTCTAAATTGGTTAGAGAGCTTAAAGCTGTAACATCAGAGATTTGGTTATTGTAGATAACTAATTGAGTAAGGTTAGTCAGAGAACCGAGAGGTCTAACGTCAGAGATTTGACGAGAAGGAAGATTGAGTCTGGTAATAACCCCTAATCGTTTACTGGCACTAGTACAATCATCAGTACCAACTTCTTCTAGCACCGCTTTGATAGTATGTTTTGCTTCAGAATTTAGCTTTTCTTGAGCTTGACACCAATCTATAAAACGCTCATAAGATTCTTGATAAGATTCTTGGGCTACTGCTGATGAAACCAATGGAGAATTCAGAGTTAAGAAAATGCTTAAACAAGCGATCGCTTTATACTTCATATATATGCATTAGTTATTGGTTACTAAGTCACTAACTGTTAATCAACCTCATCCCCTAACGCCTTCTATTGAATCAGCCGAATCAGCCTCTGGTTGGCGCAACCAAAAATCTACGTAAACTTGGGTAAAGCTATGCAGACATGATACCAAGCGCGCTTGTATCACTAGGGATTACAGGAGCGATATTCTTGCCTATTAACTTCCTTTCCATTGCTGGACTCTGGTTATTAGGCTTGACCCCAACCCTGACTCTCATCCCAAAAAAGCTATGCCGACGGCAACCCTTAACTAATTTTGAGATACGCGCCCAATAAGTCCACACGTGCTTATTTACATCCACTGGCGCAAACAAGGCGTTAAGGACTCTAGGCAAACGCTCTGAAAGTCGAAGACTACGACGGGCGAGTACCAATGCTGCTGCTGTACCACTATTTAACCCGTATAAAGACATATATTTAGCCATTCCAATTAAACTTGAATAGGCTGGGTTAACTGATACAACCTGTATGGCAGCTAATCTAGCTTTGGAATGAACTAAATCAGAAAACTTGGAATAAGCAAAGCTTGAAAGCATTTCGCGCTCGCGTTTGCCATGCTCTCTCAATCTACTTTTTTTGCTACTAAAATCTAGTTTTTCAATTACTATTGCGCATTCAAAATCTACTGCAATGTCAATAATCTGTCCAATGGCTTGAGAAAGGATATGTGTTGTTTGCCCTGATGATTTACTATTTAAATCGATATTAATTTGCCCATGCTGTTTGAGGTTGCCTTCACCATCACAATAAGCCCAGGCAATGTTATTAGCATTTAAGTCAATTCCGATTGCCCCATTTTTTCTATTCGAGATGGTCGGGATATCTGGCAACTCTACAGTGGTATGCAGATACCATTTACGCTCTCGCTTAACAAAACGATGGGTAACTGGTTTTTCTGTTCCATTGCGATATTCTTTACCCCGCTTATGTTTAGTTGTCCTCAGAGCAATATCGATAAATTCTTGACCATATCTAGTAGATATCTTTTCTCCAGATATCAAAGCAACGTGCATCTGGAGTTCTATCTGGCTATATAGTTGAGCCATTGAATCTAAGAACGAGTAAATGCTAGTGGGAAGTAAGGTTTGATATGTCGGCATATCTTAATTTTACAGAATTTTATTGCCCTAAGTGTTTTTCTTGTGCAGCACCTAGCCGATCAATTTCCCCTTTCTCCAATCCAAGGACATCACAAAAAGTATTAATTACTTCTTGTTCTCCCTGACTCAAATCGGAATCTGCCTTACCAATAGCAATGCAGATACGCATTAGAAGCGAGGCTAATTCTTCATCTCCCGACAATTGAGTAATTGCTTTCAACACCATAGCTTTTCCTTTCTCTGGATCGACAGAGATGGTTTCAGCATAGGTGCGAAAAAGTTCAGCTGCCTCGTTTGGCTCAAAAACTTGGAGTTCTCTAACATGGTCGAGAACATAATCACGAGCCATAAGTTCAGCAAAACTAATCTCTCCATCCGCTAAAGCCAACATAGCACTAGCTCCCATTACTGCTTCGAGAAACTGTTGGCTGCGAACCTTTTGATCGTGCTTGGCTAGCAAAGCCTTGATCGCACTAAATACTCCTGCCATATTTTGCTCCTAAAAGACCTATAAAGCCATATGGTGTAAGTTTAATTCTAATTGTCCTTATTCACTTAAAGTTGAGAGTCAAGAAAATAATTAAAGAAAATAATTAAAAGTAGAGATTACCTTACAATTTTCAGTAAATTTCACTTGCTATACTTTTTTGAGGGGTCAGCTCTCAGTAGTCAGCTAGAGGCTAAATACTGCTGTTGGGAGCTTCAACAGACCTAGATTCAGGCAACAAATCAGATGATTGAGAATTTAAGCCACCTTCGCTGTCTAATAGCTGATAGCTAATTGAAAACCTCAATTTATGCCCGTGCAAGTATATGTCAGTCTTTGATTCAGGCTTTGAATGCAGAAAACTTTTTGTTGGCTTCGCTTGTTTCTAACATCAGAGCCTAGAAGTTGCCCCCAAGACTCGACCCCAAATGCTGCACAGTACAGGGAAATGCACATATTTCTTTACGTTGAAAGTTGAAAGGGAATTCTAATATGTTATGATGACCCCTCAATAAACCATCCCTCACCAAAAATACCAGGAGACTTGAATATGAATTCAAGAGCGGATTTATCTCCTATCAAGCTAGTTGAAGGGGCGACTCAAACTTTTTTAGACTGGGCTGCTGCTTTCTTGTATCCAGTTGATGATCCTTTTCCGCGAGCTAAAATCCTAGCAACTCGTCTGGGAGCGCATTATCGTTCGGATGGGTTAACCGAGATTGCCTTCTGGGTTCCAGAGGTGGAGCTAGATATGGAGTTCTCTTCGGGGTGGTCAAAGATAGACCATCACCATCAGATCGAAAAGGCGAAGAGTGTCTATCTAGCAGTTTTCACCCCACTTGAGCCGATTGATTTTCGAGCCCGTGAGCAAGTTATTCCTTTCCAGCGCCAGCGCCTACCGATGGTAAATCACAAGAATTTTTTCTGTGGAGTTTACTCTGGTATGGTTGCTGGCACCAAGGAACAAGCGGGCACGGGCTATTGTCTCCACTATGTAGACAATCAGAACCAACTACAGATCATTGGAGATGTAGTTGCCTATTCACTGCCCTACGGAGTTTTCGGACCTGCAGAACTCTACGATGTTGAGCGCGTCCAGCAGCAGCGGCAAGACCTAGATTACTTCAGACCAGCTCAAGATTCAGATCTCGTTTTCACTAAAGTATCTCCTCCCAGAAATATCCTACAGATTTACGTTGGTAGTGGTTCACCAGAAGGAACTTTAGAAGGACTTACCCATATCTATCAGCAGATTGCCCACAAGTTACAAAATCAAATTCCCCTTACCCCTGCTGAGGAAAACTATATCGGCTACGATGCGGTGCAGCTTCTGCCTATCGAACCAGTTGCGGAATATCATGCTCCTGACAGTCCGAGACCAGGCTTTGTCAGTTGGGATGAAACTATTCCCCCAGATGCAGAGCGTGTAGAAATTTGTCTCAGAAAACCCGATACTCAGAACTGGGGCTACGACATTGTACTCGGTGCTTCCTCCGCCACGAATCCCTCTCTACTGGGAAGTCTGCGTCCAGATGAACTAATCGAATTTATCGTGACCCTTCACACTTTCCCCACGGGGCCAATTCAGTTGATTTATGACGTGGTTTACGGTCATAGCGATAACCAAGCTAAAGCTTTGCTCAATCGATATTTCTTGCAAGGTGCGAATATGTACGGTCAGGATGTCAATTTCCAAGATCCAGCCGTGCGGGCTATCTTGCTAGAAATGCAGCGTCGCAAAATTAATACTGGTGCTGACGGGATTAGGGTTGATGGAGCTCAGGACTTTAAATTTTTTAATCCCGCCACTGGTCAGGTTGAATATGATGACGCTTATCTTAAAGAAATGAGTAATCTTCGCCAAGAAATTGGCGGACATCAACGCCAACTATTCGCGATTTTCGAGGACGGTCGCCCGTGGCCGGCAGAAGGTTGGGAAGAGAGTTCGACTTATCTTGAGGTCATTAAGCAACAACCAGAAGCCTATCAGTGGGGACCGCTGATTTTTGCCCACAATACCCCCAGCTTGAACCAATTTTGGGATCGTAAATGGAGTCGTGTTTGTGAAATCATGGATCATGGTTCACACTGGATTGGCGGTTGTGGGAATCACGACACCGTAAGGCGTGGCACTCAAGTAGATACGAGTGCCGACATTAACTGGAACTTGGGTCAGACCTTGCCAGAGGTGATCAAAAACGCCTACGATAATCCTGCGGTAACGCTTCTTTTTCAGGGTTTCAGTCCAGGTATACCAATGGACTTTTTGAACGTTACTATGCGGGCACCTTGGTGTTTCTTCCGCAACACCGATGACTATTACGGACTAAAAGTAGCAGCCGAAGAAGTTGGATTTCTCCATTGGCAAGTTGAACCCCAATTTTATGACGAGCCTTGGGTGTTTAAGGGGATCAAGCAATTTGGAATCAATAACTTCAACCATCTTCGCTTATTCATGGGCTGGCTCCAGGAAACCGTGCTGAAGATGGAAGATAATTACGATCTAGAAACACTGGCTAATCTATCTCAAGAATTTCTCAACACTAAACTGGATAATCCACCAAAGGTAACAGTGCAGATGTTACAAGCATTTGCCAAAGCCTACATGGAGGACTGTTACGATCTGTGTAATGTGTCTCACTTTTCCAATAGCCTCAATCCTCAGCAGACTCATTTTAATCTCTCTGTCAGGCGTTATCGCCATGCCCATCCCTGGTTAAGAGAAAATTTAACTGAACGTGATCATTTTGAGCGCCTGAGCGATGACCAAGCAACTATTTTCTACGGTCTACGAACCCATGCAGACGAGAATAAAGAGAATAAAAGTGATCTGCATCAGAAAGTTGCAATTGTTGCTCACATGGGAGGAAAACCTACTCGGATTAATATAGGAGATTTGCTTGGGTTGGATCTGACTCAATGGCATATTGCGATCGCAACTCCTGGTCTAAAGATTAGCAACCAATTGAGGGAAATTAAAGACCTGGAACTTAGAGATGGTCAAGGTTTGCTTTTAGAACCGATTAGGTAATACTTGTCATTTCATTTATCATTTATCATTTATCATTGGCTTGGAAGTAGGCTTGAATCTAGAGAAATGTTCGCGAGTTCGCAAGTTCAATGAATGAAGGGTCACTCCGAACTTACGAGTTTGCTTTGTGTGTCTCCAAGATCATAGCTAGAGAACTAGTGTTTTCCAAGCTTTCTAACACAAGCTTCTTAATCATCAAAGTTAAAGGAACAGCCACAAGTACTCCAGTTGCCCCCAAGACCCAACCCCAAAAGATAATCGATAGAATAATTACTATAGGCGATAGATCTAATTCTTGCTGCATAAAGCGAGGTTTAATTCCTTTATCAGTAATGGTCTCGATTAGAGAACAACCCAAGAAAACTAGCAAAGCCTTACCTGCTCCTAATTGCAATAATGCTAACAGTACAGGGGGAATAACTGCCAAAAAGAAGCCAATCTCAGGAATAAAATTGAGTAAGAAAAACAAAATGCTCCAAAATGCTGCTAGCTTGACACCAAAGAATACCAGCAGCAAGAAATAGCCAATTGCTTCTATCGATCCGGTCCAAGTGGTAATCCAAATATAACTTCTAATACTCAGATTAAATTCAGCGAATTTATTCAGTAGAATACTGTGAGAATGTAATATACGCTTTGATTTAAGAGGAAAGACTAGAGCTTCAATCAGCATAAAAGCAACAATAAATACTAGCAGTAATGAAGCACTTAAGGCATCAGCTAATACTGAAATCAGAGAAGCAATAGCCAGAATAAAGTTTTCTGGACTAAATATTTCCAGGTCAAAGATGTCGGCGACATCAATGTTTTTTGATTCTAAGAAACTGGTTAACTCTTGTTCGAGTTCTATAAGTCTGGGTTTGTAAGTAGGTAAAAGTTCACTAAACTTAGCTACCGAAATACCAAAAAAAGCAATAAACGTAAGACCTGTGAGTACCACCACTAGAATCGTAATTGAGAGTGCTAACCATTTCGGTAATCCTTTGTAGATGAGCCATTGTAAGAGTGGTGTTAAGGTTATTGTAATAACTAAGGCTAATAAAAAGGAATTTATAATCGAGGCAGCTGCTTGCATGCCTATGATAATTATTACAAAACTAGCTCCACCCAGTAAAAGTTGAAGGAAGGGTGAAATTTGGGTTTTTGTAGCCATATTTGTCTGCTCAAGTTGCTACCAATTTTTTCTTGACTCGACCTTAATGTTTTATACTTAATGTTTCATGCTAAACCCGAATTATAGCAGTCGGAGCAAAGGTTAGGACCCATAAACCCTGTAAGGGCGAATGGTCATTCGCCCATTAAATATTATCTTGCGAGTGTAAGACCCTCACAAGAGCGTGAGGGATGTAAACGAGCGCGATAACTCTTCGGTCATAGGTTTACATTTTTGACGGCGAGGGATGCTCTCGGAAGCGAGAGCATATCCAATCGCCGTGTTGAAGTAAAATCTTCATAAATCAAAGCGAAAACAACTGGTACAATAGTTT
>JASJEK010000063.1 GCA_030064915.1 Xenococcaceae cyanobacterium MO_234.B1 | reverse complement strand
GACAAAGTTAAAATTAAACATCACTTCTATCAGCCTGTATCTCTACCAGCATTTATGACAGGTTTAACCAGTAAACTTCAGCCTAAAAAACCTGAATTATTAGACATCAAACCGGCTAAAGATTCCTTATCTAGTGATTTTGAGGTTATAACGGAGCAAAAGCTAACTAATGCGAGATTTTATGATCGCATTAACCGCTTTATCTGTGAATTGGAAGACGAATCGATTGTAATTGCTGAAACTGGAGATGCTTTAATTGCAACCATCGATCTTGTACTGTATGGAGATACGGAATATATCGGACAAGCACTATATACTTCTATCGGTTATGCTGTTCCCGCCTGTTTGGGAGCAGCCCTCGCTGCGCCAGAACGCAGACCGATTGTGTTAGTAGGGGATGGAGCTTTCCAGATGACCTGTCAAGAGTTATCAACAATTATTAGACATCAACTCAATCCCATTTTCTTCTTGATTAACAACGACGGCTACACCATCGAGCGAGCTATTCATGAAGGTTCGTATAATGATATTCAACCTTGGAAGTATCATCAACTGCCTCAAGTTTTTGGTAATAGTTGGAGTTGTGAAGTGCGAACAGAAGGAGAGCTAGAACAAGCTTTAGAAAAGGCAAAGTATAACTATAATACTCTCTCTTTTATCGAGATTCATTTAGAGCGTCTCGATTGTTCTTTTGGTGTCAAGCGATTAGGGAAAGCTTTAAGTGCAAGGCGATCGCCTGAAATTTAGAACTTATAATAGCTATTTTTTTAGCGCGATCAATTCCGTCCTTTGCAGCACAGTGTTAGGTGGCATTTTGGTACTTCTATCGTAAAGGAAGAAACCTGACTTGTCCCTCCCATTCTCCCTCAATACTGCACTCGGCAATCAGTATAATTTCTTCGATTGCCAATCCTACTGAGACTCGACGGCTCACTTCAAATAATCCAGGCATAGATAATCCTGCTTCAATCCGTTTGTAAGCAAATGTTATCATCGTGGCAACATCATGAGTCAGAATAACACGCCCTTGCTGTGCAGCCCATTCTAAAACAGTCGGATCGTCAGCTCCCGATAAGCCCACATCTTGAACACGGACAATATCAACATAACAATTCTGTCGAAAAACACCGCGAACAATTTGATTATTGAAATTCTCGTCAGCCAGGAATCGAACCATTTTGGATTACCTATGCTGCTCTTTTCTAGCCAGTAACTGATCGCGTATTCCTATCGGATTAAAACGCTGCTCAGTTTCCTGCCTAATCGCTGCTGCTTGACGCTGACGTTCTAAAAGATAGGCATCAACTTCAGCCTTATGTCTCAAATAGTAACCAATGACAAAATAAATATCTGAGAGCCGAAGCGATGTGTATTGTTCTCCTATTTCCTCTGCTGTAGCACCTTCGAGAAAAGCCGTCACAATAGTGTCTAGCGTAACGCGAGTCTTGCCAACTCGTACAACGCCATCAGAATCGATCTCTAAAGGTGCAGGTTCAACTGCGATTGCTAATGTCATAGACCATACAAGTTTTTGCATCGATCCTAGCAATTATCTGCTAATTTCGTGATTTATATTTATCCTTCTGATTGATAATCGTATCCAGGGCGATCGCAGTTTTTTCTGTAGCGAGATCGCCAACAGAATAAAATCTCAAGGCTGTTGGGTATATCATAGAAACCAATGGTCAAGCTGATTCTAGATGAATGACTGGGATTTGTTCGGTTCTCTCAGGGGCTTTTGCTCCAGTTGCAACAGCATGAACGGCATGAAGGATATCGGCTGAGTAGTATCGATTGCCACAGGTATCACAAACACCAATCGTCACATTTTCAAGGATGACAAACCCATCTCTATGCTTGAATGCCTCGCATTTAACGGTTCTGGGTTGAACAGTTCCTTCACAATACTCGCATTTGTATCCATACATAGAATTAGCCCTCAAGTTCAGTAACTTCATAAACCGTGATGATTAGATAACGTCCGTTACTTGCGAAACGTCCAACCACGCCAACGGGTGTTTGTCGATCTAGTGCAGTCCCCACTAATATATATTTTGTGCCTCTGGGGTCATCTTTTTCAACTCGGATAATCTGACCATTCAGAACAGATTCCTCTACGTCCATGATAGTCAGCAAATCTTCAGCCATTTCTTCCATCGCATGGGCTGACATATCGTACTGCCGGAGGCGAATTTTCTCTCTGATTCGGTCAATATCTTTACGGGGCATTTTCTGATTTAGCTCGTATCCAGCCAATCATATCAATTTTGTATCCTTAGGAACGAGGATTAAATAAGATGGCCATCTGAGAAGACGTGAAGCCCTGTAAGCAGGAGCATTATAGGCAAGTTTGACACGTTATTAAATCCTCATTCCTTAGTCTGGGAAAAACCCACTTCTGGATTCCAACCGATAACCTTGATTCGATCAGGTGCAACCGAATAGTTAGACTGCGATCGCGTAGCGCTTGCTTCGCAAGATCGCCAGAATTTATTGGTAATAATAGAAAATTCTTAGAATGGTGCGTTGCTCCTGCAAACGCACCCTACGAGATCTGCTAAGGGAGAGCCAAAGAAATAATTATCCAGCCTTGGTTAGGTTAAGGGTTGGTAACTACAGGGAACTACTGGGTGAAGGCTGGATAATTATTTTTCTGTAAGTCCCTAAAAGCAAAACTGGCGATCGCCTATCTACCTGAACCAATTGAAGTCTAGAATTTTGCCGCTTTATCCACCATTGATAGATTGACTTGAACAGCTTAGATGGTGCGTTTGTCTGATTGACAACGCACCCTACAAGATCGGCGATCGCACTGAAATTAAAGGTTTTACCTCTTTACTGATCGTTGATAAATTGACTTGAACAGATACTTAGATGGTGCGTTTGTCCAATGGACAACGCACCCTACAAGATGGCGATCGCACTATTTTAAGCTTGCCACGCCAGTAGGGTGCGTTAGGCACTTGTTTGGTCAATATAAGGAACATTTTGCTCTTTTGCGCCGTAACGCATCATTATCGTTTGTTTTTGTTTTTGTGCTTTACGCTGTCGCTAACGCTTATTAATCATCAACGTGCACGAATAACGAAGGGAAAACGAACCGGTCCACTGTCAGAACAGCTACAGGAAACACCGCCATCAGGAGTACTTCCTGCCCCACAACCATCGTTTGTACACAAATCGGCGAATTCCTCACAACGAACGCTTGATATTGGCCAACATTCCGAATAACCATTGAGTCTTGAGCCTGGTCGAGCAACAAACCTAAATTGTTGAGCGAGTATGTTTTTGCTTATGCCAAAGGCAGATGAAGTCAACGATTTACGAGTAACTTTTACTGACTGAATTGGAAGTTTCATTTTTGATTCTCCTAAGTGAAAACTTGGACATGAAGGCGGTAATAGATAACAATTGAGACTCGTTATCTCACAAACCACGATCGCACTCTCCCCACACTCACCGGACATACATCACTCACATCAACTGTGAAGCGATAAACTTTTCGAGCTTGTTCAAATACACGTTGGGGATTGAAAAACGTCAGCTTGACATCCCAACACTCAGAATCCGGACGACAGAGGGGACTAGGTTCCACCTCAATCGTGTCAAGATCCATCTCCTCCCGAATGGCAGACTCGAAAATCCGTTCCACATTAAGGGCATTAGTAGCTGAGTAATTGATTGCTCGCTCTTGAGGGGTTATCCCTAGATTACGCAGTTCATAGTAGATCCTCTCCAAGAAGTTAGCAACACCTTGGGTTGCTGACTCATTGGGAGAACTCCCACAGACTGCTTCAATCAAGGCTGATGTTGTCCAGCTATACATACAGCGCAGCGTTGGCAGAATAACAGGCACAACCTGACCAGACATCAGCATGACTTGCCCCATGATTACACCAGGAACAGAGATGCGCTCAACCCCTTCCTCTAGTTGCTCTCTAAGAAACTGACGCAGCCTTTCATACCCCTGTGCAGCGTAAGCACCTTGAGGCAGAATCGCGTAGATAGGAGTCGCATCCAAACTGAGTGTCCAGGTAATCGCTGCTGCATCCCAAGGGTTTTCATCGAGATATGCCAACAGTTGTTGAGGGACTTGAGGATTAGCTCCTTCCCCCATATGCTGCTGGATTGAGTCTCGGCGTGCTTCTGTGCTGAAGTCATACCCTAGCTCTCCTAAAGCATACACTAACTGTGCTGGTGCGCCACTGCCACCTTCACAACTACATTCAGCAGGTGATATCGCGCTGGGATTAATCTGCTCCTGCACCTTAAGTAATGAACCTTGGGGTTCTGTTGCTTGAGGTATCACCTCAGCAGACGAAGCACTGTAAGTTGCCGCTTGCACAGCAGGAACTTGGGGTTGGTTTGGAGGCGGTGGCGGCTTCGCCTCGTTAGTGGGTGCAGGCTGCACCGTTGCTACTTCTACATTTTCACTCATAGTTCCTCCTTGTTGAAGAATGATTGACATGGCTCCTAAAACATTAAGGCGACCTGCCAAAAGACGACGACAGTCAGGAGCGGGTTGATCGTCACAGGCGATCCCGCAGGGATCTGCTTCGCAGCGCGCGCTTTGAAGAATAGCGGCTCGAACGGCTTGAGGGGTTGGAGTTTGACCACAAGAGGACTTTATAGAGATAGGTCGATCACTCTGAGATGAAGGTAAGGGAGAGCCAAAGAAATAATTATCCAGCCTTGGTTAGGTTAAGGGTTGGTAACTACAGGGAACTACTGGGTGAAGGCTGGATAATTATTTTTCTGTAAGTCCCTAAAAACAAAAGCGATCGCCAGATCATTAAAATTAACTAACATTACACTTTTGTGATTATCAGCATCTTATGGCTCAGTGCTTCGAGCCTGAAGGGAAAAAGATGGTGGGGTTCCTTGCTTCAAAATAACCGGCAAGAGCAAGCACACTAGGAATAGCCATATGATTGATTGCTAAGCTAGGGAGTTCCCAAATGTCAATAGAATCGGGGGACAAAAAATTGCTCATTGAGAGGTGGGCGCACATAGTTATGGGGAGCACTTTTGCGTGGCGGTAGTTCTAGAGGTTCGGGTGTCATATCTTCGTAGGGAATCTTGCTCAGAATATGACTGATACAATTGAGGCGAGCACGCTTTTTGTCATCGGCTTCCACCGTGAACCAGGGAGCTTCGGGAATATTAGTGTGGGCAAACATAGTATCTTTTGCTTGGGAATATTCCACCCAGCGATCGCGCGATTCTAGATCCATCGGGCTTAGCTTCCAGCGGCGAGCCGGATCGGTTATGCGAGATTGAAAGCGTTTCTCTTGCTCTTCATCGCTAACTGAAAACCAATACTTCAGTAAAATAATGCCGGATTTAACCAACATCCGCTCAAACTCTGGGCAGGTTTCCATGAATTCCTGATACTGTGCATCGGTACAAAAACCCATTACATGCTCTACCCCAGCGCGATTGTACCAACTACGGTCAAAACAGACAATTTCTCCCGCAGCAGGCAGGTGAGCTACGTAGCGCTGGAAATACCATTCCGTCTTTTCGCGATCGCTCGGCATACCCAATGCCACAATTCGACAGCCACGTGGATTTAGGGGTTCGGTAATGCGTTTAATTGTACCGCCTTTGCCTGCTGCATCCCGTCCTTCGAACAAAATGACAATGCGAGCACCACTATGCTTAACCCAATATTGCATTTTCACTAGTTCCAATTGCAGACGGGCAAGCTCTTTTTCATAAAATTTTTTAGAAAGTTTAGAACTGCCTTCTGCTTCAGAGATGTGATAGTAGATTTTTCGTTCTTTTTTTTTGAGATTGGCTTTTTTCTGTTTCTTGAGCTTTTTCTTCCCTTTTTTTTTGAGCTCTGCTTCTGGGATATTATTCTCTGCAATTACAGGTGTGGAATTATTCTCATTCGTAGGTTGAGTTTTCATTGCATAAAGCTATATTTGTGGATTGACGCTTTTATTTTATGGTAGAAATGGAAAGTGGATAGTTTTGTATTGAAGGTCACTTTCTAATTAGGAATAGTCAGAGTTTCTTGGTCTGTCTCAGTTACTCGACTCATCTGGAGGTAACTACCATGCTGATTCTGTATCTGAAAGCCAAACTTCTCAAGTATCTTAATAACTACAATTTTCAAGATTCAGCAACCGCTTTTCATTTCATTCTCAATAGAACTGCTTTGTTGCGGTAAGCAGTTACTCAAAAATTACCGGAAATTTTCGCATATTTATCGGAAAAATTGGACTGTCAAAGGATTGAGGGTCAGAATATTCCAATTTAGACTGATTTACTTCATAAACTTCGTCCGCCTTTTCATCCCGACTCTGATGCTACGCATAAAGAACAGGGCTTCCCAGGCGGAAGCTAAACCAAGCTAATTCACATCAAAGGTAATTTATGATTTAGTTAATCCTAAACCATTTTCTTCCGCATACTTGTCCATAAAACGCAGAAAACGTTCCCACTCACTAGCAGAATTCATCAGCAACTTAGCTTCAATTGCAGATGGTTTTCCGTTGACAAACTTTCCCTTAACATCTCTGGTAAGAATCTCTCCCTCATCATCTACCAGATACATTCCTGTAATCTCAACGGTGCTCTCGTCATCAAAAGCTTGAGGAGCATCAAAATAAAAGGTGGCTATTCCACCCTCCTTATTACGAGAACGAGTTACTCTAATATCTGGGACAACTTCTTCTTTAATTCCTCTAGAAAACTGAATTTCTGCCATAATTTTTTTTACATTGATTAATAGTCTTTAAATCATCTTCTCACATCAAGTAACAGAGAATGGGAAAAAGCTATTTTTTAGGAGAAAAGAACACTACAGGAAACCAACTACGACGGATTACATCATTGGCAAAGCTGGGGGCGGTAAACTCTAAAAGAGAATTACGATAGCTTGTGGCGATCGCGATCGCGCTAATATCAAATTCTAAAGCAGCATCCATAATTTCGTGTAGAGGATTTCCCTCTCTTACCGCAGTATTAACAATAATTCCCAGTGCTTCTAACTCTGCTTTTACTGATTCTAATTTCTCTTGTGCTTCTTGAAGACGATATTCTTTTAATACTGCTTGTCTACCTACATTGTCCACCACCGAAATCAACATACATTTTTTTAGAGAAGTTTCGGGATATTTTTGAAGATATAACTTGATCCGTTCTATTAAATAATGAGCAGATTTACCATCATTGTAGGGAATTAATAAATACCGCCACAGGTGTTGACAACGCAAACTTAGTTCTTCGCGAGTATAAGTCGTAATTAACTGAGGACGAATTATGGTTAACGGACATTCTGTCAACTTAGATAAACCGACACTGGTACTCCCAAAAAACTTTTCTTCCAGTAAACTTCGGATTGGAGTACCTATTAAAATCACATCCACCGCATTATTGTGCAAAACACGAGGTATGGTATCTAGCGGTTTTCCTGAAGCGACTTCTACTTTAACCTCTATTCTCTCTGGTACGTCTAATAAAGCTTTGTTGAGAAGTTCTTTTACTTTTTGGACTTTCTCTGTATCTATCCTCGGAACTTCCCCTTCTTCCCACAATGGAGCACTACTAAAGAAAATAATCTTCTTTAATCCTCCCCTCGCTAAATCGGGGACAAAGTCAACTAGACGATGCAAACCATCGGCAAGATCGGTACAGATAAGGCAGCTTTGAAACATATATTAGAAGGATAATCTTTTTCTCTCTGTTTAACAGATTAACCACAATTAATCAAATCAATTATTAAGATTATCTCGACAAATCTTTATTTCCCTACTTTTCAACAAAATTTTACTTTAAAAATCTTTACCGAAGAATTAATAAAAGTTCCAGTTATATGATCCCGTGAGTCTAAGCAGATTCTGATTTCCTAAAAGATGTAGGATGTACTAGTAGCTCTGCTGTAGAACGCTTTTCTACCATTTCCTTCGTAATAGTACATCTGTACACATCTTTACGAGATGGTAACTCATACATTACTTCCAGCATTAATTCTTCCACAATACCCCTTAATGCTCTTGCTCCAGTTTTACGGCGATAAGCTTCTTGGGCTATGGCTCTAATTGCTGCTTCCTCAAATTCCAATTGAATATTATCCATTTGCAACAATTTCTGATACTGTCTCACCAAAGCATTGCGAGGTTTAGTCAGAATTGCCATTAATGCTTCTTCATCAAGAGGCTCTAAAGCAGCCATAACAGGAATTCGCCCCACAAATTCAGGAATCATCCCATACTTAACCATATCGTCTGGTTGTAACCGCTCTAATAAATCTGCTGCTCTTTGCTCTTTTGGTTGATTAATATCAGTAGCAGGGTTAATTTCAAACCCCATAACTCCTGCTTTTTTCCCAACTCTTTTTTCTATAACCTTATCTAGCCCCACAAAAGCGCCACCGCAGATAAATAGGATATTGCTTGTATCAATCTGAATACAATCTTGATAAGGATGTTTCCTTCCTCCTTGGGGTGGTACATTAGCCACTGTTCCTTCCAGCATTTTAAGTAATGCTTGTTGTACTCCCTCTCCAGAAACATCACGGGTTATGGAAGGATTTTCACTTTTACGGGCGATTTTATCTATTTCATCTATATAGATAATCCCTCTTTGGGCTTCTTCTACGTCTAAGTCTGCTACTTGCAATAAACGTAACAAAATATTTTCTACATCTTCCCCTACATATCCTGCTTCTGTAAGAGTAGTAGCATCGGCAACAGCAAAAGGTACATCTAATATTTTGGCTAAAGTTTGTGCTAGTAATGTTTTGCCACAACCTGTTGGCCCCATCAACAAAACATTAGACTTTTGTAACTCTACAGGATCGTCATATCCTTGGTCGCTATCTTTAAGACTGAGTCTCTTATAATGATTATAAACAGCTACGGAAAGGACTTTTTTCGCATCCTCTTGTCCTATGACATGCTCATCTAAGTATCTTTTAATTTCTATCGGCTTGGGCAAATCCCGAAAAGAAATTCCCTGAGAAGCAGTGCGTCTTCTTTTAGGTTTATTTACTAAGGGACTATTGGCAGTAGCTGAGCTATTTCCTTCTTCGATTAACTCTTCATCTAAAATTTCGTTACACAATTCTACACATTCATCACAAATATAGACCCCAGGGCCTGCGATTAGTTTACGTACCTGTTCTTGAGATTTGCCACAAAAAGAGCATTTGAGATGGGAGTCATACTTAGACATAAGTGCCTCTTAGCTTGGAGTTATGGTGCTGTTGTTAGGGATGGAGAAGATTCAGTTTTAGTAATAGTACGATCAATTAAGCCATATGCTCTAGCTTCTTCTGAAGACATATAGAAGTCACGTTCTGTATCACTAGCTACTTTATCAAATGGTTGACCTGTGTGTCCTGAGATTAATTCATTGAGCTTTTTCTTGATGTAAAGAATTTCTCTAGCTTGAATCTCAATGTCAACGGCTTGACCTTGCGCTCCTCCCAGAGGTTGATGGATCATAATACGGCTACTTGGCAATGCCATTCTTTTGCCTTTTGCCCCACCAGAGAGTAGAAATGCTCCCATGCTTGCAGCTATACCATAGCAAATGGTAACAACGTCTGGTTGTATTTGTTGCATAGTGTCATAAATAGCCATCCCAGCATACACTGAACCCCCAGGAGAGTTAATATACAGTTGTATGTCTTTCTCTGGGTCTTCTGCTTCCAAATACAATAACTGAGCAACAACAGAGTCTGCCACTTTATCGTCAATAGCAGTGCCTAAAAAGATAATTCTTTCTCTCAATAATCGGGAATAAATATCAAATGCTCGTTCCCCCATACCTGATTGTTCTACAACCATTGGTAATGCGTTATTGAGAGAATTAACCATCGGACGATAATAACTGGTAAGACTCTGATAAGAGGAAAGGGAATGTAGCATAAATTTTTAGGTTAGTCTTTTGCGGTATATTGCAGTAGTGGGACTAGGTTAACTTTCTTTTTGACTTATTTTTGACCTAGTAGATCATCTAACTATCTATTGATTATTATGCCTTAATTAGATTAATAGAGGTGGTTTGAACCTCATATATTAAAATATTTTATTTAATATTTGCTCTGCCTACCATGGGGAGGCGTTATATAAGAACGCCTCAAAGCAATTAATCTGCTAAACTCATTAGGCAATAATTATGCCTCAATATTTTCAGTATTTTCTGAAGCTTCGCTGCTAGATTCAGTTTCCGACTCAGTTTCCGACTCAGATAATGAGCCTTGAGGGACTAATTCGATTTGAGATTTTTCTCGTAACCAATTCAAACTATTTTCGGCGATTAAATCTTCTGTGACCATTGTCCTAAGTTTATTATAGTCAATCTCCCGAGTTGATAGTTGTTGCTCAATTTCTGCCATTTTTTCTTTAATGGCTGTTTCATCAGGAGCAAGAGATTCTTTATTGGCTATTTCTGCTAGGATTAATTTTTTGCTGAGATTTTCTATGGCTTCAGGACGAGCATTTTTTCTCATAGCAGGAATAGTGTCCGAATTAACGATTTGCTTGACATCTATCCCCATTTGTTGGAACTGCATCAAGGTTTGAGTCAAAACTTGAGTAACCTCATCTTGAATGAGAGTTTCTGGTAAGTCTAAGGTATTTTGTTCTAGAAGAGCTTGTACAATTGCAGCGTTGATATTTTCTTTAGTTTCATTTTCAGCTTTTTCCTGAAATTGTTTTGCCAAAGACTCTTGTAATGCTTCTAGGGTTTCATATTCACCATTGCTTGCTTCTTCTGCGAAATCATCATCCAAATCTGGTAACTCTTTGGTTTTGAGTTCTTTAAGGGTGATGGAAAAAACGGCTGGTTTGCCTGCCAAGTCTTCTTTCAGATAGTCTTCAGGGAATGTAACACTAACTTCTTTAGTTTCTTCAGGATTCATCCCCACAACCCCTTCTACCATTCCTGCAATTAGTCTACCTTCCGCTAATTCAACCTGGAAGTTTTCGGCACTACCTCCTTCGATTGGTTGTCCTTCTTCTCCTTCTGCGGTGAGTTTACCTTGGAAGTCAATAATGGCAATATCTCCCATTTGGGCAGGACGATCTTCTACGGGCACTAAATCTGCTTGTTCAGCGCGACGCTGTTCTAAAAAGTCATCTACTTGTTGAGGGTCATAAACAGATTCTTCTGCTTTAACCTGTAAGTTGTGATAATCTACCAATTCCACTGATGGGGGGACATCCACCACCGCCATAAAAGTTAGGGGTTGTCCTGGCTGATATTGTTGAATTAAATCATCAAACTTAGAACGTAGTTCATAGTTGCCTAAAGCATCAATAGACTCTTGTTCAATTGCTTCTGCCAGACTCGTTTGAATTAACTCTTCTAAAACTGCTGCTTTGATCCGTTGAGTTCCAATGCGTTGTATGAGTATTTGACGGGGTACTTTACCCTTGCGAAACCCTGGAATGTTGCTAGAACGGGCTAGTTTTTGTACCACTTTATCATAAGTGCTGCGAGAAGCGTCGCCAGAAACTTCTATATTTAAGCTAATTTGACTATCAGGAAGTTTTTCCTGGGTTACTTTCATTGATGTTGCTATCTCAAACTACTTGGTTTAATTTATTTAACGATTCTAGGGAGCAGGAAACTTAAAACTTATAAGTTAATTACCTTTCTCTCAGATGCCATCTTACCAAATTGCTGATTTAATTGGTTCACCGAAACCTAATTCCCTTGACATTCCCTTGACTAAGCAGTATTAACCATAGCAGCCAATATGGTGCAATGGTTGCTCATGGGAGATAGACTAAAATTTCCAAACTATTGTTACAGCATCTGTTAAGATTAACGAACATTAACTAATATTCAGTTAAAAAGTCTTTGAAATCAAAGATAGTTTTACAATTGAGTCTAAATAGGTAAAATAAGACTTTTGTAATTCTATATATAAAAAGCAAGCAAGACAGATATAACAGATATATAGATATATTCATATGTAGGAGGTTGTAATAATTGACTGATAAACTTAGGGTTGCCGTTTTAGGAGCAACTGGTGCTGTAGGTAAAGAAATATTAGAATTGTTGGCAAGCCGTAACTTCCCTCTCAAGCATCTTAAGTTATTGGCATCTCCTAATTCTGCTGGTAAAGAAATAGAATTTTGTGGTGAGACTCTCAAAGTAGAAGCCGTAGAGAGTAGCTCCTTTTATGACATAGACTTAGTTTTAGCTTCTGCTGGAGGCTCTACTTCCAAAGCTTGGGCTTCTAAAATAGTAGCAGCAGGAGCAGTAATGATTGACAATTCCAGTGCTTTTCGGATGAGTCCTGAAGTACCTTTGGTAGTTCCCGAAATCAACCCTGACGCAGCAGCTAATCATCAGGGAATTATCGCCAATCCTAACTGCACAACTATACTTATGGGGGTAGGGATTTATCCTTTGCATCAGGTACAACCGATTAAGAGAGTTGTAGTTTCTACTTATCAGTCAGCTTCGGGAGCAGGAGCAAGAGCGATGGAAGAAGTTAAGCTCCAAGCTCAAGCAATTTTGCAAGGAAAAACTCCTCAGCCTGAAATTCTACCTTATCCTCTGGCTTTTAATCTGTTTCCTCACAATTCTGCTTTGAATGCCCAAGGCTATTGTGAGGAAGAAATGAAAATGGTCAACGAAACCCGTAAAATATTTGATGCTCCTGAGTTAAGAGTTACGGCAACTTGTGTGCGAGTTCCTGTTTTGAGAGCCCATTCAGAGGCGATTAATCTGGAGTTTGCTGAACCTTTTGCGGTTAAACAAGCCAGAGACTTAATTGCTGCTGCACCAGGAGTTAAGTTAGTGGAGGATTGGGAAAAGAACTATTTTCCTATGCCTATAGATGTTACAGGAAAAGATGAGGTGTTAGTTGGTCGCATTCGCCAAGATATTTCTCATCCCTGTGGTTTGGAATTGTGGTTGTGTGGGGATCAAATTCGCAAGGGAGCAGCTTTGAATGGGATTCAAATTGCTGAATTATTATTAGAAAAAAATTGGCTCAAGCCTTCTGTAGCTGCCACAACACTTTAGAGTAAAAGGGTATTGTAAATAAGTTGTAACTCTAATGACTAATGAACCATTCGGTAGAGTAATAGCAGCAATGGTCACGCCATTTTCCGAAGATGGCAGTGTAAACTATGCTGTAGCGGAAAAACTGGCAATTCATCTAGTAGATAATGGTAATGATGGATTGGTAATATGTGGGACAACGGGGGAATCTCCCAGCTTGAGTTGGGAAGAAGAATATGAATTATTTAGGGTAGTTAAGGGAGCAGTAGGAGATAGAGCCAAGATTATTGCAGGAACAGGCTCAAATTCTACCAGTGAAGCGATCGCAGCAACCCAAAAAGCTGCTAAATTAGCATTAGATGGCTCATTGCAAGTTGTCCCCTATTACAATAAACCACCCCAAGAAGGACTTTATGGTCATTTTAAGGCGATCGCAGAAGCTGGTCCAGAGCTACCGATGATGTTGTATAATGTCCCTGGAAGAACCAGTCGCAACTTGGAAGCGGAAACAGTTGCCAAACTAGCAGAAATTCCTAATATCGTGGCAATAAAGGAAGCTAGTGGAGACTTGGAACAAGCCTGCCACATTCGTCGTCTCACACCACCAGAGTTTGCTATTTATTCGGGAGAGGATTCTCTGACTTTGCCTCTATTAACAGTAGGGGGAGTAGGGGTTGTTAGTGTGGCTTCTCATTTAGTAGGAAAACAGATGCAAGAGATGATTCAAGCATTTGTAGAAGGTAAAAACGAGGTTGCTACTAAGATACAAATTAAACTTTTTCCTTTATT
>JASJEK010000312.1 GCA_030064915.1 Xenococcaceae cyanobacterium MO_234.B1 | reverse complement strand
CGCGCTTGCTCGACCACTATACTATCTACGTGCTACCCCGTTTAGCAGTGGATGGAGCTGAGAAATATTTGACTACACCCTACCGACTCCGTTCTAGCGTCCGTCCCTATCCTTATCCCGATGAACAGGATGGACTTCATTGGGAAGATGTCAATGGGGATGGCTTAATCCTACAGATGCGGATTAAGGATGAATGTGGAGCTTGGAAAGTCTCAGAGCTAGACCCTCGCCTGATGGTGCGTCGCGAGCCCTCCGAATTCGGTGGCATTTACTATACCCTGCTCCCAGAAGGATTAATCCGCAACTATGACGGATACAGCATCAAGCTGGCTCCACCCCTAGAAGGAATGGATTTCAACCGCAACTATCCCCACCAGTGGTCGCCGGAGGGCCAGCAGAAAGGGGCAGGGGAATTTCCTTTTTCTGAGCCGGAAACCCGTGCCGAAGCAGAGTTCTGGCATCAGAACCGCAACATCAACGGCTTTATCAGCTATCATACCTACTCTGCCGTCATCCTGCGCCCCTACGGCACTCACCCCGACGAGCACTTCCCCGTGGAGGATTTAGAGATTTACCAACTTATTGGGGAACAAGGAAAGCAAATAACAGGCTATAAGTGCGTTTCTGTCTACCATGACTTCCGCTACCATCCCAAAGAAGTGACTTATGGAGCAATGGATGACTATGGCTACGATCACTTTGGCTGGTTTGGCTTCACCATCGAGCTTTGGGACGCGCCGACGGAAGCGGGAATTGAGAAGAAAGAATACGTCAAGTGGTTTCGCTTTTCACCTCCCGAAGAAACCCTGAAGTTATTACAGTGGAATGATGAAAAGCTAGGAGGTAAAGGCTTTATCAACTGGCAGCCCTTCCACCATCCTCAATTGGGGGAGGTGGAAATTGGAGGGTGGGATGAAAAAGCAGTCTGGCAGAATGCTCCTGCTGAATACTTGCCCGACTTGTGCGACAAGCAATGCCGATTTGCGATCGCTCATGCCTTGATTTCTCCTTGCTTGGCACTCGCCCGCACAGAAGTTACTTACCAAGGAGGAGACATTTATCATGTCGTCGTCCAGTGGCAAAATCAGGGATTCTTGCCTACTTATACTAGCCAGAAAGCTTTAGAACGTCAGTCTGTCCGTCCCATCGAAGTGATTTTGTCATTGCCAGAGGGAGTAACCTTAATCAGTGGACAATTGGAACAGGAAATTGAGCATCTGGAGGGACGTGCTAACAAAGCGTTTGAGAAGTTGGCACCAGGGACAGATTTCCGTCGTCATGGGGAGTGGGTGGTGAAAGGTCCACCAGGCAGTGAGATTGAAGTAATAGCAGTGGCCGAACGGGCGGGAACAGTTCGCTGTCGTTTGAGACTAGATTCTCACTTGATGTAGCTACACTGACGCTTCGCGTACAAGAGAAAAAATTGCTAGGATTGAAGGAAATTTGCGATCACTCAATCGTTCTCTAGAAGATCTTTTTGCAAATCGCGACAACCCTTCAAGTAGGCTACGCAAACGCCTAATCTCTCAAGTTAGCGATCCATAAGCACAAAATTTGATGCCGAAGAATTAGGGAATATTTAAGAATGTTCGTGGAATTCCTTCAGAAAAGCAATAGTAATTGAGTGTAATGACAGAACAAAAAAACTGTGAGTTTGCCCTCTTTATTGATGAAAGCGGTAGCCCAAAACCAAACCCTAAAGATCCTGCACCCTATTTTGCTCTTGGTGGAGTTTTAGTAAAAAGGGTAGATGAGGCAATTATCGAACAAGCCGTAGCAGATTTCAAGCAACGTTGGAATATCAGTTTAGATATTCCCTTACATGGTAATGAAATTCGCTCTAAGAAAAGGAGATTTGCTTGGTTGGGCAAACTCCCCGAACAAGAGAGAAATGATTTTATGGAGGATTTAACCACAACTATTACTTCTCTACCAATTATCGTTCATGCTTGTGTCGTCTCTCGTCAAGGCTATCACAATCGTTATCTAGATAAATATGGCGACAATACCTGGGAGATGATGAAAAGCGCATTTTCTATTTTAGTAGAGCGATCGGTGAAATTCGTTAGCGATAAAGACGAATCAATTATGATTTATTACGAAGAGGCTGGTAAAAGAGAAGATAGATTACTTCAACAATATTTCAACGAAATTCGAGAATCGGGACACCCTTTTGATAGCAATAATGCGTCCAAATATTCACCATTGAGCGCAGAACAAATCTCAAAATGCTTACGCGGTATTGAGGGAAAAAAGAAAAATAATCCTATTCTACAAATTGCCGACTTATGCCTTTATCCAGTTGCCAGAGGTAAAAATAAACCAGATGATAGGGCTTATTTGGCTCTTAAGGAGAACCAGATATTAATAGACTCTCAGTTGAGATCAAAGGATATTAAATCTAGGGGCATTAAATACTATTGCTTCGACAATACTCCTTAAAAACAACAAAACCGCCTAACTAGCGGTTCGTCGATCGGCAGTCATACGACTACCCCCAGGCTGTGCCTATCTCAATATTAATACGAGACACCAAATTATGCAAATTATTAAACAATTTATTAATAATTCAAAAAGCTTAGATCCTAGAGAAATTCTTGAATAGGAGGGAATTACCAGTGATTCAAAACGAGCATCAGTATAAAGTAACCCAAAATAAACTCAAAGATTTAAAACAGGATTTAGTCGAATTTAGCTAATTTTTAACTGAGGTATCTAAACCGGATTTGAGATCAGATGTTTGAACCCCTCAACTCAGTTCTCCTTGCTTATAAGCTCAAACCGATGCCAACAGCACCGGTAGAACGAGAATCGGATCCAACTAAACCCTGCATCGTTTTTTTTTCTGAGCCAGAAAAAAGGATAGCTTTAATGTTGTCAGCTAGTAAAATCTTGCCCGAAAATGTCTTTATCGTCTCGGAATTAAGTTGGATAAAAGTTCTTAATAAGAAGGAACAAACTGCCTTATATCTTCTCGAAGGAATTACCATGAACGAATTTGGACAATGTTTCTACGCCAAATTCAAAACTCCTCAGAAGATAACTTTCTTATGTAACTTTTTAACCGAGTCAAAATTCAGTTTTTCCCCACCAGCCTACCAACAAAAAGCACAACAATTTCAGGAATATGAAAGACTAGCCAACTGCCCAATATCAAGTGGAGTAGAACTGAATGAATATACTGATGATAAACTGCATACTCGTTTACTGGCTGTAGCAAAAAAGATCGCAGTTCCTACTACTCTGGCTTTTAGCTCCTCTTTAGAAAAATATCATCATCATCCCGTTAATTCCCAAGTTCAGTTGATTGACTCTAAAAATCTTTCTCTTGCAGAAATCCGAGCCTATTTGAGAGACTTTCCTGCTGATAAATTTGTGATTAAGCCCTCTGGTGCTAGGTGGATGGGAGGTAGATTCTGCACTATTGAGTCGAAAGATAATCTAGAGTTAGCAGTGGCCAACTTCCAAAAATGTCTAGATACAATCTCCCACAACGAGTGCCTGCTAGTAGAAGAATTTATTGATTCCAGTTTTAGTGATAATTCCTCCACAGGAGCGAGGTTGAGGATATTTGTCACTCGTCGTCCAAATAACACCATCGAAACTTCTGGTATTCTCTGCCATCTGGGGGATGTGGCTCAATCAATCAATGGAGATACCTCCGAAAGTTTTTCCATCGACTATTTGTGTGATTATATTCAGTTGACTAAGGAGCAAAAAAATCAACTGATTGAGCGACTGAACACATTAGGGAAAACTGTCCTGGAATCGATTATTGACTACGAAACCCAATATTTAACCCATATTCCTCCCAATAAGCAAACTGATTTTATTGGCTTAGATGTTTTTTTACAACATCAGCAGGGTCAAATAGAACTCTTTTTAATTGAAGTTAACAATCACGATTGCATTAGTACCTTGCAGTTGTACGAAGTTCAACATTCTCCTCATCGAACTGCCATTCTAGATAAATGGGTAGAAACAATGTTGTATCGTTCCTACAAATATATGCTCCAAGACCAAAATATCTTGATGATTGGCAGAGGAGGTGAGGAGCAACCCAAGAGGGTTGAATGGACCAACGCTCTTGGACTCAATCTCATTTTATGTGAGAGCAAGCCTCAACCTGGTACTCTTAGTTATCGCCCCCAGTTTTTGGGGATTGACCTTGATGATTCTCAGGATAATCTGGAAAAGGCTCTAGCTATTATTCAAGAGGTTCGTCGTCATCAACTGACTGTCAATGGAATAGTTTCTGTTGAGAAAAAGTATTTAGCTTTAGCAACTTTAGTCGCTATTTTCCTGGAAAAATCGGCTAACAGCTATGAAAGTGTTAGCCTGGCTCAAAGCAAATTATTAACCCAGCAAAAAATTCTCATTGACGAGTTTAATAAACTAACTTTTGAAGCTCGCAAATTTTCTTATGGAGTTACAGTTTTTGCGATCAATTGTCTTAAAGATATCCAAAGTATCCCGCTTAATTACTATCCTTTGTTGATCGAGTTAGAGCCAGATAATTCCGGCTTTGTACCAGAGATCGTTCCCAGTCAAACAAGATTACTAGCTCGTTTTGAGGAGCTTCAAACCGTCTTGCCTACAGGGATAAGGTTAGGTTTAAACTATCGGCTAATTGCTACCTCTTACCCCAATGGCACACCCCAGTATGTGGTTCTCATCCTGTCTGAGGGAGAATTGATAGCAGGGTATCTAACGCCTTCCTTCTCAACTAGGAAAAATTTAGCTTCAGAAAGAACAGAAATCCTGCCGAGTTTTCTCGATCGAGAAAGGCAAGAGAATCTGATTTACGCTTCCTGGAAAGCTTGCTATAACCTTGGCTTAAAAGAGGGGATTTTTTATATACAGGGAGTCTCCACCGAGCTAGGAGCCAAAATTTTAGACATCCAGGTTTGCCCGTGGAAAACAGATTTAATTCAATGGCTATTTAAGGTATGGGATATTAATCCAGTTTTATACTCATCTCTGATAGCTTGTGGTTTTAAACCGTTTGTCAATAAAAACAGCCGACCTCGGCTTTGATTTTTCAGCAGATCTTGTTTCTGTAGCTTTGCTCCTGTTCGATTTACATCCTTATTTTGCTAAACAAGAAGTATTGACGGCAATACTGTTCGGATAAGCCTTATTTCCTCTCCCCCTGCTGCCCCTGCTTGTCTCAACACTTAACTTGTTGTTAACCGAACAGTATTGGTATTGACGGTAGTTCACGACTTCACAGAACCGGCAAGAATTCCCCGTACAAAATAGCGTTGCAGTCCAAAAAATACCATTAACGGGACAGTCATGGTGATAAATGCTCCAGCAGTGAGTAAATGCCAATCCTGACCACGGGAGCCGACCAGATTACTCAGTTGAATGGTTACAGGGGCAACATCAGGAGTTCCACCGAGATAGATTAGAGCTACTAGTAAATCATTCCAAACCCAGAGAAACTGAAACACTGCAAAAGATGCGATCGCTGGCATAGAGAGGGGAACGATTAATCTGGTGAAAATTTTAAGATGGGATGCACCATCTACTTCGGCTGCTTCGATCAAATCTCTGGGTAATGCCCCAATATAGTTGCGTAACAAGTAAATACCAAGAGGCAAACCATAGCCTGTATGGGCCAACCAAACCCCTAAAAAACTGTTGGATAAGCCTAAATCTCGATACGCCCGCAAAATTGGAATTAGGGTTGTTTGGAGGGGAACTACCAACAGGCACACCACCATAATAAATAATAATTGTCGTCCCGGAAATTTCATCCAGGCAAAAGCATAAGCGGCAAAGGTAGCGATCGCAATAGGAATTACGGTCGCGGGAATTGAGATGGTTAAACTATTGAAAAATGCCTGTCCCATCCCTTGAGATTGAGCCACTTCTAGGTAATTGCCTAAGTGATATTGGGTCAGTTCAAAGGGATGCTGAAAGATTGTCCACCAACCAGTTTCTAGCATGGCATCCCGCTGCCGAAAGGAACTAATCAATAGTCCTACTGTGGGCAATGTCCAAATAAAAGCAATAATTACAATGGCGATATGAATTGGTGCGGTACTCCAAAAGCCCAGTTTATTTTTGAGTTTTTTTGCCATTATCTCAATCTCTCCTCTCGATCATAGGTGACATAGATAAAGGTAGTTTTCAGTTCTTCATGGAGTTTACTAATCTCTTTTCTCGCTTGTACTCGCAACTTCCCATCTAGATTCGATAAGGGTTCATCCATTATAGGGTTCAAAAGGCGAAGCTCCAATTTCTGCTACTATCACATCTGGTTTATCACCAGCGATCGCTCTCTCAAGGCATGGCTACTTTTTCGATGGAGTTTGCCGAATATACAACTTTTACCTGAAAATTTGGTTGATACCTTGGAACGTCTGCGATTTTTAAGTTCTAAGAGACTTGTGCTAACCTTTATGAACCTAATGCGAGAGTTTTTATGCGAGAGTTTTTTCCTTAAGCTCTAAAATAATATTAGAACAAATCTCTTCATTTCGGAGGTAACTTATGGAACCTCTATCATTGACGGCTGGTGCGATCGCTACTCTAATCTTTTCCAAAGCCCTGGAAAAAGGTAGCGAGAAATCAGTAGAAGCAATTTTCGACAAGATTGGTCAACTGCTGAATCTCATTCGTGAAAAGTTTCAGAAAGAAGGAGTAGAAGGGAAACTTACCAAAGCTCAAGAAAAGCCTTCCGAGAAGAATAAGAGTAGATTTGAGCAAGAATTGACATATCAAATGGAAGATGATGAAGCATTTGCCAAGAAGCTGAAAACACTGATGGATGAACTGAAGTCAGATAAGCAGGTCAAGGATATAATTATTGAAGACAGTAAAATCCAAGGCGGTGCTGAAATAGGTGATGTAGAACAAACAACTACTCGAGGTGGTTCTGTTACCCAGAAAGTTGTCACTGGGGTTGAGGTTGGCAAGGATCTCAAAATTGGTAATGTGAAGCAGCGGAGCTAAGTCATGAGCGCTCGCGAAAAACATCTTCCCAATCTCAATCAATTCGAGCAGACTGCGGTTGAGAACGTTCGAGTCGGCGGTAATTTTACGATTGAGACTATTACTCAAAATATTTCTCAGATTGTAATCAAGGAGACAGGAGATCGTCCTCCTAAAGTTATAGAAATTGACTGGCGCGAAGTCTGTAGCCAAGTTTTAACACATCAGCAAGAAAATCAGCGACTACGACGAAAAGCTACTGAGCTAGGCTTTGAATTAAATGTTTATGTGCCACTGGGATTAGTCGAACGCAAACAACAGCAGCGTCGGAGTGCTAGTGATGATGTTGAGCGAGAAGATGTGTATCAGCTATCCGAGGAAGTGATTACTAAGGAATATAAGCATGATGCTTTTCTCAATGAGGTAATTGGGGTTAATTCAACTGACAACAAGCACGTTGCTATCGTGGGAGAACCAGGAGCTGGTAAAACAACGCTATTAACAAAAATTGCTGATTGGATTGATAAAAACGAAAAAGGCTTACCTATTTGCATTTCTCTTGCCAATTTACAAAAGAAAAGCTTAGAGAAGTATCTTCTAGAGGATTGGTTGAAAGAAGTACTAGCACTAGATTGCATTGATTCGGAAGCAAGACATTATAAAGAAGCAGTAAAAGAATCCTTAAAAGAACGTTTCTGTGCTGGTGGTGTTTGGCTGCTGTTGGATGGCTTGGATGAGATGGCAGTCAGTTCATCTAGTAGTGCTTTGGCAGAGATTCAGAGGGAGTTGTCTGGCTGGGTAGCTCAAGCGCGGATAGCACTGACTTCGCGGCTGAATGTCTGGGACTTTAGTTTGAATAATCCCCTTGCCAATTTTGAAACTTATCGCACTTTGGAGTTTTCTCAAGAGCAGGTGAAGCAGTTTATTAAAGGGTGGTTTGCTGCTGCAAATAATGAGTTATTGGGAACGCAACTACAGGAAAAACTAAAAGAATCCCAGAATCAGCGTGTCCGAGAGTTAGTCAAAAATCCTCTAAGATTAGCACTTTTGTGTCAAAGTTGGTACAAGAAGCAAAGAGATTTACCAGGGGGGACAAGGGCAGGACTTTATCAGCGATTTGTCCAAGATTTTTATCAAGAGTGGAAATCAGAGCTACACACTATTACTTGGACTGAGCAACAAGAATTGAATAAAGCTTTGGGCAAATTAGCTTTAGCAGGAATCGAGATTCAAACTAGGTTTCGGTTAGGGGAAAAGTTAGCCTTTCAGGTGATGGGGGAACAGCTATTTAAGTCAGCCTGTGATTGGGGTTGGCTGAATTTGGTTGACCGAGATGCAGATACAAACGCTCCTGTTTATGCTTTCTTCCACCCTTCGTTTCAGGAATATTTTGCAGCAACGGCGATCGATGACTGGCATTTCTTTCTCAACCACATCCCGAACAATCCCATTCAGGGAACTTACCGGATTTTTGAACCGCAGTGGAAAGAGGTAATTTTGCTGTGGTTGGGACGAGAATATAAAGCCAAGGAAGAAAAAGAAAAAGAAAAATTTATTAATGCTTTAGTTAAATTTGAGGATGGCTGTAGCCCAGTCAAATCAAAATATATAGATAGAGGATTTTATGAATATCGAGCCTATTGTCTCGCAGCAGCAGGAATAAACGAATTTAAGAAATGTTCTAGAACAAGTGAAATTGTTAAACAGGTAGTACAATGGGCATCTGGCAAGCTTATTTTAAAAAAGATTAAATCCTTAGCTAAAACTACACTCACAGAAACAAATCGAGTAGAAGGTATTGCTGTTTTACTAGATTTAATTGCTTCTACTACTGATGAATATACTCGTAAGTCAGCAGCAGAGATTTTAGGGAAAATTGGTGTAGGAAATGAAAAGGCGATAGCCAGTTTGGTTAAATTAATTGCTTCTACTACTGATGAATCTACTTGTCGGCAAGCAGCAGAGAGTTTAGGAAGAATTGGTGTAGGAAATGAAAAGGCGATAGCAACTTTAGTTCAATTAATTGCTTCTACTACTGATGAATCTACTAGTAAGTCAGCAGCAGAGAGTTTAGAAAGAATTGGTGTAGGAAATGAAAAGGCGATAGCCAGTTTGGTTAAATTAATTGCTTCTACTACTGATGAATCTACTTGTCGGCAAGCAGCAGAGATTTTAGGAAGAATTGGTGTAGGAAATGAAAAGGCGATAGCAACTTTAGTTCAATTAATTGATTCTAGTGCTGATGAATCTACTTGTCGGCAAGCAGCAGAGATTTTAGGGAAAATTGGTGTAGGAAATGAAAAGGCGATAGTCAGTTTGGTTAAATTAATTGCTTCTACTACTGATGAATCTACTTGTCGGCAAGCAGCAGAGAGTTTAGAAAGAATTGGTGTAGGAGATGAAAAAGCGATAGCAAGTTTAGTTAAATTAATTGATTCTAGTGCTGATGAATCTACTCGTAAGTCAGCAGCAGAGATTTTAGGGAAAATTGGTGTAGGAAATGAAAAGGCGATAGCCAGTTTGGTTAAATTAATTG
>JASJEK010000311.1 GCA_030064915.1 Xenococcaceae cyanobacterium MO_234.B1 | reverse complement strand
ACCAAAAAGATCCTAGGATCTCTGCGCAAGATAAAGATGTGGTAATTATTGGTGGTGGTGACACGGGAACTGACTGCGTTGGTACATCTGTACGGCACGGTTGTCGCAGTCTGGAACAATTGGAAATCATGCCCCAACCTCCCTTAGAACGGGCTCCCAATAATCCTTGGCCCGAATGGCCGAAAGTTTACCGTCTTGACTACGGACAAGAAGAAGCTGCTGCTCAATTTGGTAGCGATCCCAGAGGCTATCTCACTACCGCAACTAAGTTTGAAGGGGACGAACAAGGACAAGTTACAGCGGTTCACACTGTACAGATCCAATGGGAAAGAGA
The DNA here is from genome assembly GCA_030064915.1 of Xenococcaceae cyanobacterium MO_234.B1. Lineage (GTDB taxonomy): Bacteria > Cyanobacteriota > Cyanobacteriia > Cyanobacteriales > Xenococcaceae > JASJCP01. Next base: position 9,165 of record JASJEK010000311.1, on the reverse strand, counting down.
TAGCAATGGTCGCTTTATTCCCCAACATGTTCCTGGTACAGAAAAAATTATACCTGCCCAATTAGTTTTACTAGCAATGGGTTTCCTTGGTCCAGAACAACCTCTCCTCGATTCTTTGGGACTGGAACGAGATGCCCGTAGTAATATCAAAGCCGAGTATAACCAATACAATACTAGTATTCCTGGGGTTTTTGCAGCAGGAGATTGTCGTCGCGGACAAAGTCTCGTAGTTTGGGCATTTAACGAAGGTCGGGGTGTGGCTCGTGAATGCGATCGCTATTTGATGGGAAGTACTGATTTGCCTTAAGGGTGGGTGATAAGCTGGTCTTCATTGAAATTGCATGGGTTTTGGGAGCAGAGGAGCGCGGGCGCAGGGGAGGAAGGTTGACGGTTTTTTGACAGATTGTAAATTATGCAAATTAAATGTGGATTAGCTTATCTCATGTGCAATTTGGAATCAAATAAGAGGAAAAAACTAGAAAAACTTGTAAATAAGCAACATGTGATGCTGAAACAACTAGAACAGAAGCTAGAAAAACTTGCCAAAGAAGTGGAGAACTTGAAAACCAAAGACCGTATCGCTTCTCAAAATGGAGATTTTACTCTGGTGATGCAGAATGATGGAAATCTAGTTATTTATGAGAATCCCGATACTCCCGATGAAGAGCCAATCTGGGCTAGTGATAATCGTGATGGCATTATTTCTCAAAATGGCCTTTACGCTTTGAGAATGCAGGATGATGGAAATCTAGTTATTTACGAAAATCCCAATGCTCCTGATGAAGAACCAATCTGGACTAGCAGGGGATAATTTATTTCTATGACTTTTTCATTAGTAGCAATTTAAAGGGAAATAGGTATCAAAACCCTGCTCTCACTGGTTTTAACCGATGCCACTTTTTTAAGTTGCTCCCATGTTAAAATTGCTCACTAGTTCTGTAATATTGCTCTGCTGTCCTTCCTGCTGTTGCCACTCACCCACAACATCTAAACTGCCCTCTAAGAAACGCTGGCGACAAGCACGACGCTGAATCTTGCCACTAGTGGTTTTTGGAATACTACCTGTTTTTAACAAAACGATGGCATAAACATCGGCAACATATTGCTGCGCTATTTCCCGACAAATAGCCATAACCACCTCATCTACATTTAAGTTTCGCAGATAAGTTCTTTCTACTTCCTGAGCAATAACTAGTCTTTCTTCTCCCCCTACTTCTACGGAAAAAGCTGCACCACAGTTCGGGCGCAGTGCCGGATGACTATTTTGGACTGTATATTCGATGTGTTGGGGATAGCGGTTACGTCCCCAGAGAATCATCATATCCTTAATTCGCCCCGTAATAAAAAGTTCGCCATCCCTAAGGAATCCCAAATCTCCAGTTCGTAAGAAAGGACCTTCGTTGGTATCCTTTAGATAGGCATTAAATGTGCGCTCTGTTTCTTCTGGTTGTTGCCAGTAACCTTTACCGACGCTAGGTCCTGCAATCCAAATTTCTCCCACGCCCTCCCTCGGACACTGAGTTAGGGATTCAGGATCGACGATAATGACTCGATTACCCAACCAAGTACGACCGCAACCGACTACCCCTCTTGCTCCCTTTTGTTCCTTGGTAACAGGAACGACTCGGTCTTGTTCTAAAGCATTGCCATCGACATACATAATGACTGGCGAGTCTGTTTTATTCCCCCCAGAAACAAATAAAGTGGTCTCTCCCATGCCGTAGCAAGGGTAAAATGCTTCTCGCCTGAAGCCACAAGGCTTGAAAATTTGGCTAAATCGTTCTAAAGTTTCGACACGGACGGGTTCGGCACCGGAAAAAGCAAGATCCCAACTGCTCAAATCGAGATTTGCCAGTCGTTCGGGAGTTGCTTTCTGACATAAAAGATCGTAAGCAAAATTGGGACCCCCGCTAGCATTTATGCGGTAGCGAGAAATAGCTTGCAGCCAATTAAAAGGTTTTTGAATCAAGGAAAGAGGAGACATTAACACAACCGGAAACCCACCATATAGAGGCTGCATCACTCCACCAATTAACCCCATATCGTGAAACATAGGCAACCATATTAATGCTCGCGCGTCGGAACTATTCTGGAAACCTTGGTAAATTACTTCTGAATTGTTAAGAACATTGCCATGGGTTACCATTACTCCCTTTGGGGTCCCTGTAGAGCCAGAAGTGTATTGAAGAAAAGCCACAGAATCGCGATGGAGTTGGGGTTGTTGCCAATCAGAGGCAGTATCAAGAGACAGCCGATCTGTAGCTATCCAGGGTAAATCCTTTAATTTGGGGGCTAATTCTGGATTAGTAGCTAATTGACGCTGAATGCTTTCTAAAAGTGCTTGTGTCGTCAGAACAATAGTAGCTTGGGAAGAGATAATCCGCTCCTGAAACTGGGATAAAGATTTACTCTGTTGCGGTGGATAATCGGTAACTGCTACTACCCCAGCATACAGACATCCCATAAAGGCAGCAATGAACTCCAAGCCAGCATGGTAAGGGTAGATCACTAAAGCCCGAGTGCCAGGAGTAACGAGAGATTGAAGTCGAGCTGCGATCGCTCTTGCCCACAAATCTAATTCTCGATAGGTGAGACTGCCAGATTCAGTTTCACCATCTGCTAAAAAAGTATAAGCTAGTTGTTCGGGTTGAGAGGAAGCGCGAGCGCGCAGAATATCTACCAGAGTTGAGTAATTAGTCATTTCCTCGGCATAACGCTGTTATAGAAATTGAAAAGCCAAAAGCAACGTGCTTTTAGTGGTTGGATGTAGGCATGGGACTTTAATCGCCGTAACAACTTGCGATTAGCGATATACCTTTTCTTAGTATGGGAGGACATGCCCTCCACTGTTCCACAATAGTATGTTCCACAATAGTAACTGCGAGTCCACATTGAAGGTAACTTTAGTAAGTGGGGAAATTCTTGTCTCAAAATTCGATAAGTTTAGCCCTTTAAGAATAAAACTTTAAGAATAAAATCTGTATGATACTTTAAGTTAATTGCCAATGTATGTCAATGTTTCTTTTGACACTCCCCTAAATAGAATTTAGGTTATTCTTTTTAACGTACTACTTAGCATATTACAAACTGACGCACCGAAGGTGGGCTAAAATAACTGGGACTTGACCACTAAGAGACCCACGAGTTAGCTTCGTCGAACTCAGGTTAACTTAAGGAAAATACCTAATCTTTTAGTGCTAAATTTTGACGTGTGGAAAGTGGGCTTTATAATGTAGTCCAAAATGGAGAAAATACCGGAGTGAAAATCATCAAAATCGCGATTGTTGGTCTAGGAAATTGTGCTAGTGCTTTAATTCAGGGAATAGAATATTACAAAAGCAAACAAGCTAAAGATGCGATTGGCTTGATGCACTGGGATATCGGTGGCTATCGACCCTACGATATGGAAGTAGTAGCTGCTTTTGATATCGATAAACGCAAAATTGGTAGGGATGTAGCTGAGGCAATTTTTGCTCCTCCTAACTGCACTACAGTATTTTGTAAGGATATTCCTCGGACTGGAGTGAAGGTAAAGATGGGGCGAGTCCTGGATGGGGTAGCCGAACACATGAATAGTCCTGAAGAGAAGTATACCTTTGTCGTCAGTGACGAACCAGAACCAGAGAAAGCAGAAGTCGTTCAAATTCTCAAGGAATCAGGGGCAGAAATTTTAGTCAACTATTTACCAGTAGGTTCAGAAGAAGCAACCTCTTTTTATGCCGAGTGCGCCTTAGATGCAGGAGTCGCATTTATTAACTGCGTTCCCGTGTTTATTGTCAGCAATCCTCTCTGGGCAGAAAAATTTAGCAGAAAGAATATCCCGATTATTGGGGATGATATCAAGTCTCAGTTTGGTGCAACTATTAGCCATCGAACTTTAGTAGATTTGTGCAAAAAAAGAGGGGTCAAAATCGAGCGTACTTATCAGATCAATACAGGGGGGAATACAGACTTTCTCAACATGCTCGATCGCCGTCGCTTAAACTCCAAAAAAGAGTCAAAAACTGAAGCCGTTCAAAGCGCGATCGCTAAGCGACTCGATCCTGAAAATATTCATGTTGGACCAAGTGATTATGTTCCCTGGCAACAAGATAATAAAGTGTGTTTTATTCGCATTGAGGGAAAACTGTTTGGCGACGTACCGATGAATTTAGAGCTAAGGCTTTCGGTAGAGGATTCTCCTAACTCGGCTGGAGTGGTTATCGATGGGATTCGCTGTTGTAAACTAGCTCTAGAACGAAATATTGGTGGGGTTTTGACTGCTCCATCTGCTTATTTTATGAAACATCCTCCCCAGCAATTTACTGATGAAGAAGCCTATTTAATGACAGAGAAATTCATTGGGGATCTGCTTGGTTAAGCCAGGATTCTTGAGGATTTTATCTTTGCGATCGCCATCTTGAGATTTTTTGCTAATTTTGCAATGTGAATGAATAAAGTATTTGTTTTCCTGCCTAATATCATCGGTTATGTCAGAATTATCCTTTATCTAGCTAGTTTTATCTGCCATACTCTGAGTCACTGGCAATTGTGTATTATTCTTTACTCTTTAGGGTTTGTTTTAGATGAATTCGATGGTAGAGCTGCCCGTATTCTCAACCAGAATACTAATTTTGGTGCTTCCTTAGATATGGTAGCCGATCGCTCGGCTACGGCAGGTCTTTGTCTGATTCTGGCTCAACTTTATCCGAACTACGCTTTGGCGTTTATCTTACTCATTGCCTTGGATATTAGCAGTCACTACTATCTGATCTATGCCACTGGCATGGTGGGCAATTCCAGTCACAAAGACACGGCAAATTGGTCGCAAAACTGGCTAATGAATCTTTATTACGGCAATAAGCCGTTTATGGATGTGCTGATTACCGGTAATGAATTATTCTACATTTTTCTCTATATTGCCCACTACTCAGTAAGTTTGTCCTTATCTTGGATGGGTTGGAATCTCAGTTTTTGGCAAGTTGCTATCTTTGCCTGTTTACCCATCTATTTGCTGAAGCAAACCACTAATATTTTCCAGTTACAGAGTGCAGCCAGAAAAATTGCCTCTCTGGATTTGGCAAATATGGCAAATAGAGAAAAAAAGACAGATTAACCGCACATAACCCGCGCTAAACCTTTGAGACAAAGAATATTTACAGAGTCAGGGTTTTAGGTGTTGTACTATTGATTTAGAGGCAAAGGTATTAAACCTCTTTAAAAACCTAGTAGTCTAACGACTAACGCACCTTGACGAGCGACCCCGATGAGTTTTACTCATCTAGGGAACCCGCGAGGCATGGAAACTCGGCTATAGGGTTCTGTTCAGGAAAGCTTGAACAGGTAAAAAACCGAAGCAACAAGCACAGAGAAACACATTTTTTCGCGCTTCTCAGGTAAGGGAGGGCATCCCTGAACCAACTCTGTAAAGGGTTAAACGCTTGAGGAGAGAACCATCTCTGGACTAAATACCGCAAGGGATTTAGTTTAAGTGGACTCGTTGAACCAAGAACCTCGGCTATCGAATGGATTTGGGAATCCCCCATCTCCGATGGCGGCAGGATGTCAATTATTCATCGTCTTGTGAGGCTCATTGATTTTTATGCGAGTTTTGTTAATATATCCCTTATTTCCTAAAAGTTTTTGGTCTTTTGAAAAAACCTTGGCTCTGATAAATCGTAAAGCTTTATTACCACCTCTGAGCTTAATTACGGTAGCTGCTATTTTGCCTCAAGAGTGGGAATTTAAATTAGTAGACCGCAATATTAGGGAAATTAAAGAATCAGAATGGGACTGGGCTGAACTAGTTATTCTCTCTGGGATGATAGTTCAGCGAGAAGATTTATTATCCCAAATCAAAGAAGCCAAAAAACGGGGTAAAACTGTAGCCGTAGGAGGTCCTTATGCTACTTCTACACCTGAACAGCTTCAAGACACTGGTGTAGATTATTTAGTTTTAGATGAAGGAGAAATTACCCTGCCGATGTTTGTCGCCGCACTAGAGAGAGGGGAGTCATCGGGGGTATTTAGAACAATGGAAAAACCTGACGTAACCAGAACTCCTATTCCTCGTTACGATTTAGTGGAGTTTGAGGCATACGATAAGATGTCAATCCAGTTTTCTCGCGGCTGTCCTTACCAATGTGAATTCTGCGATATTATCGTTCTTTATGGTCGTAAACCCCGCACCAAAACACCACAACAACTGCTATCCGAACTACAAAAGCTATACGATCTGGGATGGCGTGGTGGTGTATTTATGGTAGATGATAACTTCATTGGTAATAAACGCAATGTCAAATTATTGCTTAAAGAATTAAAAGTATGGATGCAAGAAAGAGATTATCCCTTTAGTTTTGTTACTGAAGCTTCTGTCGATTTGGCAAAAGATGATGAATTGATGAGATTGATGATCGACTGCCGATTCAAGCAAGTCTTTTTAGGTATCGAAACCCCAGACGAAGCCAGCTTATCACTAACCCAAAAATTTCAAAACACCCGCGATCCTCTAAGTGAATCTGTAGACAAAATTACCAAAGTGGGTTTACAAGTCATGGCAGGTTTTATTATTGGTTTTGACGGTGAAAAACCAGGTGCGGGCGATCGCATTGTGCAATTTGTTGAACAAACAGCAATACCTTTGGCCATGTTTAGTATGTTACAGGTACTGCCTAACACCGCTCTCTGGAAGAGATTAGAGCAAGAAGGAAGACTATTAGACGTTGAAGCCGGTAATATTAATCAGACTACTTTAATGAATTTTGTACCTACTCGACCAATTGAAGAAATCGCACAGGAATATGTTGATGGATTTTTAACCTTATACGAGCCAAAAGCATATTTAGAGCGGATCTTTCGTTATTTTATGAAATTAGGAACTCCCAGATCTTCTACTAAACGCAAACTCGATCGCCAATCGATTCCACCATTACTTACTATCTGCTGGCGACAAGGAATTGTACGCAATACGCGCTGGAAGTTTTGGATTAATTTAATTAAACTAATTCAGCACAACCCGAAGATAGTTCCCCTGTATTTGTCATCTTGTGCTGATGTAGAACATTTTATCGAATATCGTGAAATCGTCCGCGAACAAATTAACCAACAGTTAGAGGCTTATTTAGCCAATAAAAAAGCTCCAGAAAAGCTATTAGCCAGTGGTCATTAAGTGCTAGAAAAACTCGAAATAAAAAATCTATTGCCTCTCTGGATTTGGCAAATAGAGAAGAAAAGACAGATTAACCGCACATAACCCGTGCTAAACCTTCGATCACTTTCATCTCTATTGGTGAGTAATTTACTTGTTCTCCGTCTACAGCTAAGATGCCCCGATCTGTTAACGGCTCTAAACGAAAACAACGAACTTTATAATATTCCATACAAGGTAAAAAAATATGTTCGCCTTTAGCACAGCCTAACAATGCAGACAACAATTCCCATCTGGAGGCTCCTTGCCTTACTAATAGGACATCCATTGCACCATCAGCAAGCTGAGCATAAGGAGCAGCTTTCATGCTATGGTTTGCCCAAGTAGTATTCATTGCCCAAAATAAAATAAACTCGTCTTCGATAACTTGCCACTCACCGTCCCACTCCTTAGACTGAGCGAGGGGATGTTTCCAATCTGAATGGGGCAAAAACGAGAATCTACCCTTGTAGCTACGAAGACTAATGATCCGCATTAGTGCATAAATATTGGTTCTAAGATATCCTAAGAATCGTAGTCGCTCCGACTCAATATCTACATCGCTTACTATAGCCCAAGACAAGGAAAGAAAACTATGGTAACGACGACTATTTTGTTTAAAAGCAACCAGATCGCAAGATTGCTTTTTCCCCTTAGCAATCAGAAAAGCAGCACTTATTGGATCGTAAGGCTCTCCTGAAAGTTCCAATAAAGTTTTGCACAAACCATTACCAGTCCCTGCTGGAATAACACCAATGGTGGTTTGGAGCGCACTTTGCCAATCGTCTCGACTCATCAAACAATCGATCGCTTCACGGATCGTCCCATCACCGCCGACGATTACTAAACTATCGATTTCTTCTAAAGCCATTTTTTGTAAGAAATTTCTTGTCTCTTCAGCACTAAAAGTTTCGGTGACAGTAAAGTGAAGATGGCTTCTCTCTAGCAACGGACGGACTTGGGCAAAAATTTTACGCCCCTGCTTTTTACCACTAATAGGATTGAGTATAATTTGTAGGCGACGGGGAAGTGCGATCGCATCTACGGGAAAACCCCGCAGGGTATTATTAATGGCTTGAACCCAGCGCGATCGCACTTCCCTATTAGGACAGGCAAATTTATACTCTTGCAGTATTCTTTGACGTTTGACTGAAAATTTACCCTTTTGCATCAGAGGATAAGCATTCACTGTCAAGCAAGGCATCTGATTAAGATGACTATTTTCGCCAATGGAAACCCCGACGACATCATCAAGGTAAAGCTGATGTTTTTTGCCATCACTGTACCAAATGAGAGCGTTTGTGGTCAAAACACTGTTTGAAACTGAGCTAATAGCCAGCGATTTTCTTGTTTCTTCAAAATAATTTAACCTTTCTTCAAATATCACCTGACTTGGCATAAATTCACGAGCGTGTATAGGGTAAATTCAATGACCTCGATAACAAGACACTAGTACCGCTACGGGTCAGTCAAAAGTAATCCAAAATCTAAAATCTAAAATCTAAAATGGGAACCCATCAATCTTAGTTGCTTATCCGAACAATATTTCCGAACAATATTGTCCTCAATATTTTCCAACAATATTGAGGGCTACAAAAAAGTTAGTCAAAGTTGGTCAGCCTTATTCAAATGGATAAGTTTTAGCCAGAGGTTATTGGCCGCCGACCGCCCCGATTGTAAGGGGTGAGTGTGTCAAAGTCCCCTTGCTTCGTAGGGGCGGGAGGGCGTTGGCTGACCAACTTTGACCAAGTTTTCTCTCGGGGCCGATTTGCGCGATCGCCCTATAGGACAATTATCGGGAGGGGAACGCCAGCGAGTCTATATTGCCCGTGCCTTAGCCTCCGAACCCCATATCCTCCTTTTGGATGAACCGACGGCCAACGTAGATACGAAATTACAACAGAGCATTTATGAATTACTGGTAGATTTAAATAAATACCTGACTATTTTGATGATTTCTCACGATTTAGGCGCAGTTTCCACCTATGTTAAGACAGTAG
>JASJEK010000310.1 GCA_030064915.1 Xenococcaceae cyanobacterium MO_234.B1 | reverse complement strand
TGGATGCCTATGAAGTTGTGCCAGAGGAACCTTATGCCAGAGAGGGGATTGCTTGCATGGTTCCCGAAGGAAACTCTCAATTTCTGGATGTAGTAAACTACAGTCTGGTCAAGTTTATGCAAGGATTTGTGCAAGGGGAAAGTCAGTCTGTCGCTACCTTCGATCAATGGTTTGGTGAAAAAGGGGTAATTCCAGTTGCTCGGCAATTGGTTATTGATTTCTTTCAAGGTATTATAGATTCCCGTGAGCAAATACCGATTCCCAAGAGTGAATGAAGGTTTGAAGGCTCTTCACTATACTTTTCGTCTTTACTCTTAACTTGCCAAGTCGTTTACAATATCCTTAACTACTCAACACTCATTCCTAAGAGAGATTTAATTTAATGGTGAGGAGTACTCGCCGCCGATTTCTACAAGCTTTGGGAGGGACTCTGTTGATCAGCCAGTTGCCAGTGGCAGCCTCTCAACACTCACAACCACTCATCAAGCCCCCACAGCTCATGGTAGGCGATACCGTGGGATTGATTAGTCCTGCTAGTGCTATTAACCAGGAAGACCTCACAGAGGTCATAGAGTTCCTCGCTGGTTATGACTTCAAAGTCAAGGTAGGTCAGCACGTCCTCGACAACTACGGTTATTTGGCAGGTCGAGATGCCGACCGTGCTGCTGATGTGAATGCTATGTTTGCCGACGACCAGGTTCAAGCCATCTTGACCATGCGGGGTGGCTGGGGGTGTAATCGTATTTTGCCGCTGCTGGAGTATGATCTCATCCGCCGTCATCCCAAAATTATGATGGGTTTCAGCGATATTACGTCGCTGCTGTTAGGGATTTACGCTCGCAGTGGGATCATTACTTTTCACGGACCAGTGGGAATATCTACCTGGAATTGGTTTTCCCTCAATTATGTCGAGCAGATTCTGCTCAACAAAGAAGCGATTCTGCTGCAAAATCTGACTAGCTATCGGGTAGAAACGATTACTCCTGGCAAGACGAGAGGGCATTTGCTGGGGGGCAATTTATCAGTACTAGCAGCTATGGTAGGGTCGCCCTACCTGCCTTCCTGGAAGAATACTATCTTGTTTGTCGAAGAAGTGGGGGAAGAAATTTACCGAGTAGACCGAATGTTGACTCAGCTCAAACTAGGAGGGATTCTAGAGCAACTGGCTGGTTTTATCTTTGCTAGTTGTTCTAATTGTGACCAAGAAGAAGATGACGAGCCTACTCTAACCTTAGGACAGGTATTGTCAGATCTCATCGCACCTTTGGGTATCCCAGCTTGGTATGGTTCGATGATTGGTCACATTCAGAAGCAATTTATTGTCCCGTTGGGAGTAGAAGTAGAAGTTGATGCCGAGCGAGGTACCATATTAATGCTAGAGCCAGCAGTATCATGAAAACTCTATTTTATCCCCCTCGACTCAATCGGTTATTAGTTCGTTTGCTTCAAATGATTGCTCCTTATGGAGCCCGTTGGTTTTATCAATTTGAACTGGTAGTAAGTTCTGAATCTCTAGATAAAATCAAGTCCTTACAGAGTCAAAGTTTACTCCTAACCCCTAATCATCCCACTTTTCAAGACCCCATTGTGATGTTTCTCTTGTCGGCTAAGTTAGGAGAGAAATTTTATTATTTAGCAGCTTACGAAATGTTTCAAGGCTTATTAGGATGGTTATTGCCACAATTGGGAGTTTATTCCATCCGAAGAGGGTTAGCAGACCGTCCTAGTATGAAAGCGACTTTCGCATTATTAAGCAATCCTGAATGTCCTTTGGTGGTCTTTCCTGAAGGAGGCTGTTCTTTTCAAAATGATACTGTTATGCCTTTTCGAGTCGGATGCCTACAAATAGCTTTTCAAGCACTCAACCAGAAGGTTAAACAAGGGGAACCATTACCTGAAAAATATGTTGTCCCAGTAAGTATTAAATACAAATATACTCAAGACATGGGACTAGCGATCGCCAAAACTCTTAAGAAATTAGAACAAGCATTAAATGTAATTCCACAGACCAACTCGACTCCTTATCAAAGATTAAGATTAATCGCCAAACAGGTAATGGTGAAAATTGAGCAAGATTACGGATTGCCAGCTTCTGAAACGGAAACAGAGTCATTGTCTGGAGAAGAGCGAATCAGAAGGCTCAGAAATAAGATTCTAGAAAACTGCGAACAGCAACTGGGAATTAAGACGAATCCCAATGAAATGGTACGAGAACGCACTTATAAACTGGAAAATGTTCTCAAAACTCAAGTTGAGCAATTGGAATCAAATGAACTTAATTCAGAATCCAATTTACTGACAACCGAATCAGCTATTAATTTGGAGTTAATTAATTTGGAGTTAATAGAAAAGTCTGTCAAACGTCTTTTGAATTTCGATGCTATTTATGATGGCTATGTAGCAGAAAATCCGACACCAGAAAGATTTCTTGATACGTTAATTAGGTTAGAAAGAGAAGTTTTTGAGATCGATCAGCCTAAACCAAAAGGATTTCGACAGGCCATAGTTAAAATAGGTACTCCTGTAAACCTCAAAGATTTCTTTGCTGACTATCAGCGCGATCGCGACTGCAAGGAGCAAACCTCTCGCAATAAGACTGTTTCTCAGGTAATGCTGCAAATTCAGCAAGAGGTACAAAACAATCTTGACCTACTTAATCAAGTTAAGTGACCTGTTATACAAAACTTAGCCAAAGTTGACTATTCAATCAGAAAGCATAGCTTTCTGAAGGGTTTGCTTCCTGCTTCAACCAAGGTTGTCGGCAACTACTTGTCCACAGGCATAAATTCGGGTGTAACCCACCCTATTTTTCTTGAAAACTTCGCTTCTTCTCTACCACTATTTTCAGCGATTTTAAGGTCTTTTGGATTCGTTCAACTACCTTGCCATAGGCTAGACACTTCTGAGAATAACACCTTGGATTTCAAGCCCTAAATTATTGTTTTAATGAAAGCTTGGTTTTTGCTCTGGATATAATACAACATTTTGTGTTCTACAATCAAGTCTTAAAAAATTGAATTGAGAAGAACTATGAACAAATATAGCTATAGTTTTGGGTGCTTATCGTAGCTCATGGGAATTCCTCACGCTAATGATTTTCCTAGTATGACAGGATCAATCATTTTGTGGGGTTCTCTAACAGTTATCTGTTTGGATATGTCTCCCCTTCGTGCCCCTTTCCCCTGACTAATGCTACGAAGTCTAATATTTTACAGGTCGAGCAAAGGCATCTTTACCTGCATAACGAGCCGCTTTTCCTAAAGCTTCTTCAATCCGCATAAACTGATTGTACTTTTCCACTCGCTCCCCGCGACATGGCGCACCTGTCTTCATGTGCAGTACCTGAAGAGCCACGCTCATATCGGCGATAAAACTATCTACTGTTTCCCCACTGCGGTGAGAAACCATCGCGCTCCAGCCTGCTTTCTGAGACATCCGCACTGCTCTCACTGTTTCGGTTAAACTGCCGATTTGATTGAGTTTAATTAAAACAGCGTTAGCCAGATTTTTTTCTATAGCCTCAGCAATAATGCTGGGGTTGGTACAGAGTAGATCGTCCCCTACCAGTTGGATCTTGCCACCGATACGCTGATTCAGTTCCTGCCAACCTGACCAGTCATCTTCAGCTAGTCCGTCTTCAATAGAAATTATTGGATAGTTGTCGATTAGCTGTTCATAAAGCTCTACCATCTCGCTAGAAGTACACTTACGCTTTTCTGTGCGTAGGTTGTACTTGCCATCTTCGTAAAACTCAGTCGAGGCAGGATCGAGAGCAATGCCAAAATCTGTCCCTGGTTTGTAACCGGCTTTTTCTACTGCGGTCATCATGAGATCTAAAGGCTCACTGTTAGAGGTAACTTTAGGAGCAAATCCTCCCTCATCACCAATGCCAACACTCAAACCTTTATCTTGCAGGACTTTTTGCAGGGCGTGATAGGCTTCTGCTCCCCATCGCATGGCTTCGGTTGCTGTGGGTGCACCGTATGGTACTAACATGAACTCTTGGAAATCCGCCCCTTGCCACTTGGCGTGAGCCCCACCGTTGAGAACGTTCATGCAGGGCACGGGAAGATAAACTGCGTCAGAATCCCCTAGATATTGAAATAGGGGTAGCTCGCTAGCGATCGCAGCAGCCCGAGCGCAGGCGAGGGAAACTCCTAAAATAGCGTTAGCTCCTAACTTCCCTTTGTTGGGAGTGCCGTCAAGTTCAATCATGGTCTGGTCAATAAGAGCTTGTTGAGTAGCTTCCAGACCGAGCAGAGCAGGAGCAATAGTTTCTTTGACATTGGCAACGGCTTTTAATACTCCTTTACCGCCAAAACGCTTGGGGTCTTTGTCTCTTAACTCTACTGCTTCTTTTGAGCCAGTAGACGCACCCGAAGGCACCGCTGCACGAGCTTTGATGCCTGAGCCTAGGGTAACTTCAACTTCCACAGTGGGATTACCGCGAGAATCCAGAATTTCTCTAGAGTGAATGGCTTTGATTGTTGTATCCATAATGGTTTGTTATATCCAAACTAGTTTGTTGATGTCCTAATCTCCCCGTCTTCTCCTGCTGGGGGCAAGCCTTGGGTCGGGGCTGTCTCTGGACGGGGTTCATAAACTGCGGAGGTTTCCTCCGCAGACGACCCCTCAGGTCTCCACCTCTCCCTATCCCTCTCACCTCCCTCATTCCCTCCTGAAAGGAGGGACGACAGATGTCCTCATCTCCTTAAGCGGGGGCTGCTACTTTTTCTGGTGGCTTGACCTCGTTTTTGAGGGGATTTCCCTGCTCAAAGTCACTGATGTTGGCAACTGTTGTAGTGGTAATGTCATTCATTGCATCTTCGGTAAAATATGCCTGATGGGAAGTGATTAAAACGTTGGGAAAAGATTGCAGCAGTTGAAACGTATCATCCTGAATGATAGTGTCGGATAAATCTTTAAAGAAGATGTCACCTTCTTGCTCATAGACATCTATGCCAATATTTCCAATTTGGCCAGATTTAATCCCTTTAATTACAGCTTTGGTATCAATCAGTGGACCGCGACTGGTGTTAATAAGCATCACACCTGGTTTCATTTGAGCGATTGTTTGCTCATTGATCAGATGATAGTTATCTTCCGTAAGAGGACAGTGAAGGGAAATAATATCTGAATTAGCCAGTAGTTCTGGTAATTCCACATAACGGGCATCACCAATTGCCTCAAACTTAGGGTTGGGAGAAGGATTGTAGCCCAGTAAATGGCATCCAAAACCATGAACAATCTGAGCCAGTATCGTTCCAATTTTTCCCGTACCAATAATCCCCACCGTGCGACCGTGTAAGTCAAACCCCATCAGACCATTAAGGGAGAAGTTATCATCACGAGTCCGATTGTAAGCCTTGTAAAGCTTGCGGTTGAGCATCTGAATCATTCCAAGCGCAAACTCTGCCACCGAATAAGGAGAGTAAACAGTGACACGGGCAACCTTTATCCCCAGTTCGGCTGCTGCTGAGGTGTCAACATTGTTGAACCCGGTACAGCGCAGAGCGATGAATTGCGTCCCCAGATCTGCTAATATTTTCAGGGTTTCCCTCCCTAAATCGTCATTGACAAACGCACAAACAGCCTGACATCCATCTGCAAGAGATGCCGTTTTAGGTTCCAGTCGAGTCTCAAAATAGATAAACTCATGGCCAACTTTTGCACTATTATTAGCTGCATCCAGAAATTTGCGATCGTAGGGTTCAGTACTGAATACTGCTACTTTCATCTTGTATATCCTCCTTATAAGTATAAGTAGCTGGATTATTTTGGCATTCCTAGTCTGACTCAACCACCAGAGACTTTGAGACTGGATGGCTTAGAGCGATCGCCACTAAGGACAATCCCTCGATGATTGGCTTCTAGGTGTCGCACAATTTTGTAAACCGTTTCCACTTGCTCAGGGGCTCCAGCTTTGGCTGCTAAAGTTGCTAAGTCTAGCGGTGCGCCTGCTGCTTTTAGTGCTGCCACCACTTGTGTTTGTAACTTCAGAACTGAAGCTGCTGCCTTTTTCCCCGCTTCCACACCTGGTTGGTGGTAGGCATTGATGTTTACCAGGGAACCATAGAATCCGACTGCCCGTTCATACAGAGCAATCAAGGCTCCCACCGTGCGGGGATTCACTTGGGGAATTGTCACCGTAATCGAGTCGCGGTGATTTTCGTAAAGTGCCTGTCGAGTTCCCTGCAAGAATCCTGACAAGTAGTCTCCAGAGGTAATTCCTGGTTCGAGTTCAATAGAAGAAGAATCTGTACGGTCTTCGAGTACCTCAATAAAAGTAGCGAAGAAATTTGGCACCCCTTCCCTCAGTTGCTGTACGTAGGCGTGCTGATCCGTTGAGCCTTTGTTCCCATAAACGGCAATCCCTTGATGAACAGTTTGACCGTCGAGGTCTTTTTCTTTACCCAAAGACTCCATAAGTAATTGCTGCAAGTAGCGGCTGAACAGCAGCAGGCTGTCTTTATAGGGCAGAACTACCATATCTTTCTTGCCCTGACCATCACCAGAGTAATACCAGCACAAAGCTAGGAGGGCGGCTGGATTGTTCTGGATGTCCCGAACGCGGGTGGCAGCATCCATTTCCTTGGCTCCAGCTAACATGGCGCGGATGTCAATGCCTTGGAGGGCAGCAGGTAGCAGCCCTACGGCTGACAGTTCTGAGGTGCGCCCTCCCACCCAATCGTACATGGGAAATTCTGCAAGCCAGCCCTCGGCTTTGGCTAGCTCGTCCATTTTACTGCCCTCCATCGTCGTCGCCACGACGTATTGGGCAAAATTCAATCCCTGAGCCTCGTAGGCGTGCTTAACTTCTAACATGCCGTTGCGGGGTTCGGGGGTACCGCCCGACTTGCTGGTGACCAAAGCGAGGGTACTTTTGAGGCGGTCCTGAATGCTCCTCAGAACCCGATCGATCCCAGCAGGATCGGTATTATCAATAAAGTGAATGGTCAGGGGGGGATTTTCTGGAGCTAGGGCAGAAGCTACAAACTGAGGACCAAGGGCTGAGCCGCCAATGCCGATCGCCAGCAGGTCGGTAAATTTGGGTGCTTCAGGGGGACGGATGGCACCGCTGTGAATCTGCTGGACAAAGGTTTCGATTTGCTCGAGCCCCTCAGCAATCTCGGTTCGGAGTTCTTCCGTGGGGGCTAATTCTGGATCCCGCAGCCAATAGTGACCAACCATGCGGTTTTCGTCGGGATTAGCGATCGCTCCTCCTTCCAGAGCCTCCATATTCTTGAAGGCTTGGTCAAATTTGGGCTTTAAGGTTTCCAGTAGCTCAGAATCAAACCGCATTCGGCTGACATCTAGATACAGTTCTAAACCTTCGTGATAGTAAAGCCAGTCTTGATAGCGTTGCCAGAGTGTTGCTGTTTCCATCTAAATTCTCGGCTGGGGAATCCCCGATCAACCCGATTAGGGTTAGCGGGAGAGGAAAGCCGAGCCTCCAATTATATTTACAAAAAAGACCAATAATAAACTGAAATCTTTACAGGATAAGAGTTTCAACTGTTGTATAATAATGCTGTCTACAAAAACACGATAACCTAGCTCAAGTACAGGTGCGATACCTGAGACACAACCGCTTATGGAACCTGCCGTAATGACGTGGCGTTTAAACTGCGGAAATAAATTCCGCAGACAGCCACTTGTGGACAGGTGATAGTCAGGGGTCTGAATTAGATGCTTACTAGCGAGTGAATTACTCATGAAAAATTCCTCGGAACGTGGAAACCGCTATCATTCTCCTGTCGATCTATTGTTTTCTTGAGAATAATTGTGAAAGGATACTTTTTAAATACCGCAGCTTTGCCAGTTTTTAGTAAACTTCTAGCCATTCCTGGAGTACAGGGTTCTAATGGCTTTTTGTCGGCATCTAGAACAAATACAAAATTAGACATTTTTGCGTCTCTTCTACAAATTGTGTAAAGTGTGCCTCGCCAATGTTAACGGTCGGTACTAAGTAGTTGGACAGAATTATTTGTATATAATTTTAGTCTTCCAAACTTGGCAGCTTGGCATAGCAAGAAATTAATTCACAATTAATTTTGTCTAGGTACTTATCCAAAAAGCACGCTCTTTAATCTCAATAAGCCTGTTTAACTTTCTGGTTGTAGAGCCTAGAACTGGCAAGCATTCTAGGGTACGAACTTTAACTCTTGCCGTTAACGTAGTCCTCGAAGGACTTAGGCTGGTCAGGTGTTAGATTTACAAGCTCCCGTTTTATAAACGGGAGTCGCTACCTCTACGAGATTCCTGACAATCCCCAATCACGAATTTTGTACCTCATCTATTTGAGAAAGGCTATAGCTTAATCCCAAATTCTTTCAAGTTCCCCACTTTCTATTTTGTCGTCAATTAGCTTTCTAACTAACTGAAGTTCTTCAAGAGTTACTTTTTTATCTGCGGCTATTGCATCCTTGATTGATTCAAATTCTGATCCCGTAAGCTTGCCATCTTCTATAGCCTGCTCAATCATTCCTTTAAGTTTTTCCAGTTCTTGGAGTTCTTCGGGAGTAGGTTCTTGAGCGTTAGGGCGTGATATTTTCATAGGTCACTCTCTTAGTCTTAAAATTTGCTAAGTTTATAATACCCAACTATTTTACAACACTCTCCTTTTTTCCCAGTCTTCTGGTATGAATTTAATTTTGTACGGGTACTTACTGAGTTACTATCTCTGGGGTACTTTCTAGTTTAATCCCTCTACGGGAGAGAACTTCTTGCAGTTCTGCTTCTTTATCTTTGGTTAGGGAAGTCCGTAAGACTTTACCGCCATAGGGGGCAACTTCTTCTAATACCTTATCTGGGGTAACTTTACTAGCTAAAACGAAGAGAGCCGAGGTTCCTGGTTGCATACTTTCACCCAATTCTCGCATGAAGTCATCATCGACTCCAATATCGCTCAATGCTCCACTAATAGCTCCAGTACTAGCACCTACAGCAGCACCAACCAATGGCACCAAAAACAGAGTTCCAATCAGCAATCCCCAGAATCCGCCACTCACGGCTCCGGCTTTGGTCAAATTTATCGCTTGTTTGAGCTTAACTTTGCCCTTTTCGTTTTTAACTACAACCGCTGCATCTTCGAGTTCAATCAGATGTTCTCTCTCCAGTTTTGCTAAGGTCAGGCGGACTTCTTCAGCCTTGAATTCATCGTCGTAAGCAATAGCAATTAAATCACTCATGAAAAATTCCTCGGAACGTGGAAACCGCTATCATTTATGTAGCGGAGGAAACGGACGTAGCAGTTTTAACTGCTTTCAAAATTAAAATTAGACATTTTTGCGTCTCTTCTACAAATTGTGTAAAGTGTGCCTCGCCAATGTTAACGGTCGGTACTAAGTAGTTGGACAGAATTATTTGTATATAATTTTAGTCTTCCAAACTTGGCAGCTTGGC
>JASJEK010000309.1 GCA_030064915.1 Xenococcaceae cyanobacterium MO_234.B1 | reverse complement strand
AAACGTCAATCTACTAGAGTACTCCCTTTATTATATCAAATTCGTTTAAATATGCTATAAATCTTAGCAGGCGATCGCCTGCTAAGATGATTAATAAGGGAGGAAAAGTAGATATTTTATGTGTAGCAAATACAAGCGTGATTTGATATAACAATAACAACAATAATTTTGATAAATATATTGACTTTAGTTGGTAAAGAATAACAATTTCTCAACCAGGTGATCGCCTTAACTTTCCGCATAATCATCATAGAAACAAGTCGTGTTTGAGAAACAGTATGACTTTTAACTTTTCCCTTCACTTAACCAAAATTTATCGAATTTAGGCAAGAGGTTGATTCTAATTGTTGCCAAATTTCTTGTAGTAGATTATCTAAACCTGTACGAGTTACCGCAGAAATGGTAAATATAGGTGCGGAAGTTAAATCTTTTAATTCAGAGAGCGCCATTTCTAGTATTTCTGCATCACCACTGTCTATTTTATTAAAAGCAATGATCTGTGGTTTTTCTGCTAAACCGTGACCATAGGCTTCTAGTTCTTGTTGGATGGTTTGATAGTCTGCAATGGGATCATCTGTTGTAATGTCTATCAGATGTAGCAATAAGCGAGTACGTTCAATATGACGTAAAAACTCATGACCTAAACCCACGCCAACAGAAGCACCAGCAATTAACCCTGGTATATCTGCAAAAACTGTACCGTCTCCTGTGGGCTTCCGCACCACTCCTAAATTGGGAATGAGAGTGGTAAAAGGATAATCAGCAATTTTGGGACGAGCCAAAGAAAGAGCAGCAATTAAAGTGGATTTTCCGGCATTGGGCAAACCAATAATCCCCACTTCTGCCAGTAATTTTAATTCTAAGCGGAGGCGACGCTGTTCCCCTTCTAAACCAGGTAAGCAATGTTCTGGGGCGCGGTTCTTGTTACTGAGAAAATGTTTATTTCCTAAACCGCCTTTGCCTCCTTGGGCGACACAAAGAGATTGTTCCTCCCTTACTAAGTCTCCTAGTAGTTCTCCTGTATCCAGGTCGTAAATCATCGTACCACAGGGAACTTCGATAATGCGATCGCTACCCGATGCGCCAGTACAGTTATTGGGACCTCCTCTTTTACCATTTTCCGCTTTAAAAATACGAGCATATTTAAAATCTAAGAGGGTTTGTAGTCTTTCCGTTGCCATCAAGATTACTGAGCCACCACGCCCCCCATTACCCCCTGAGGGACCTCCAGCCGGAACATATTTTTCTCGACGAAAAGCCACAATACCATCTCCGCCCTTTCCTGCGATTACTTCTATTTCTGCTAGATCGATAAATTGCATCTTGAGAATCTCTAATTATTAAAATTTACTATTGTTATCTGAATATAAGTAGATCGGGCTTGAAAAACTCAGCTATGTGAAGTTAAATAAAGAGGCTTTAGTTCTCATATCAACTTTTTTGGGTGCAAGATCTGAGCTAACTTATCTTCTAATTGAGCCAATGATTCGGTTCCGAATCAGAATCCGAGAAACTGACCAAATTAGTGATGGTCAAAAAAGGCTTGCTGCTTCGATTATGTTCGCTCATCTTCAACCTGGTCAAAGAGAAATTTTGTCAGGTCGTCGTTGGGTCTGGGGAAGAGCTGGGATTTTCTACAAAAGTGCCAGGATTTTGAGCCAAAAGATGCTTAAACCATTGGATTTATTAGGTCAAAAAAGGCTCAAAACCTTGTCTGGTATAGCTTCTACATTTATTCAGCAAGCCCTAAATAAGCTTCTAAGACATCGGAATTATTTTGAATTTCCTCTGGAGTCCCATCAGCTAAATTAGTTCCTTCTGCTAAGACCCAAACGCGATCGCACAGAGACATGATCACGTCCATATTATGCTCAATAATTAAGAACGAAATACCCTGTTGATTCCAATCCACTATATGGTCACAAATTTGATTAATTAAAGTAGGGTTAACTCCTGCTGCTGGTTCATCCAATAAGATTAGCTTGGGATTGGTCATCAGAGTCCGCGCCATCTCTAATAACTTCCTTTGTCCCCCTGATAAGGCTCCCGCGTAGTCATGAGCCTTGGCTGCGAGTCCCACGGACTCTAATATTACCATTGCTTGTTCTTTATTGGCTTTTTCTTCTTGTCTTAATTTATCTTGTTGCAACCATACCTTAAAAAAGTTTTCCCCTGTTTGTTGGGGTTTAGCTAACAACATATTTTCTAACACTGATAAGCGAGAAAGCACTCGCGCTACTTGAAAGGTGCGAATAAATCCTTTTTGAGCAATTTCGTGGGAAGCTAAATGATGAATTGGTTGCTCATCAAAAATTACTTCTCCTTGATCTGAGCGAATAAAGTTGGATAATAAATTAAATAAAGTGGTTTTTCCTGCGCCATTAGGCCCAATTAAGCCGGTAATACTTCCTTGTCTGACATTTATTTGGGCATTGTTTACCGCTTTGATGCCACCAAAACTCTTAGATAATCCTGTGGCTGTCAGTAGTTGCTTGTATGTCATTAATAATTTAGTCTCCTGCTTAGGCAATAAGTATAAAATCTCACTGAGAAGTTTCGCTGTGTCGGGAGTCTTTTTTTTGCATTAAGATAAGAGGTCATGGATTAGATCAAATTCTTCAGCCGAAAATTATGAACGTTGCTACACCCTCCAAGACGAACTATGAAGCTGTTATCGGGTTAGAAACTCACTGCCAACTCAACACCAAAACCAAAATATTTAGCAGTGAATCTACTAGCTTCGATCCTGATAATCCTAATACTAATATATCACCCATTTGTTTGGGATATCCTGGTGTGCTTCCTGTCTTAAATGAAAAAGTCTTAGAGTATGCGGTTAAAGCTTGTCTAGCAATTAATTGTCGGGTTGCACCCTATAGTAAATTTGACCGTAAACAGTATTTTTATCCCGATTTACCGAAAAATTATCAAATTTCTCAATACGACCTTCCTATTGGCGAACATGGCTGGCTCGAAATCGAAATTGCTGATAAACCTAACTCTGAACCTGTGAGAAAGAAAATTGGCATTACTCGCCTTCACATGGAAGAAGATGCAGGAAAGCTTAATCATGGAGGCAGCGATCGCCTGGCTGGTTCAACCTATTCTCTAGTAGATTTTAATCGTGCAGGTGTTCCTTTGCTAGAAATTGTGTCTGAACCCGATCTGCGTTCAGGGAAAGAAGCAGCGGAATATGCTCAAGAATTACGTCGCATTATGCTGTACTTGGGTATTAGTGACGGAAAAATGCAAGAAGGTTCATTGCGTTGTGATGTTAATATTTCCGTGCGACCTGTAGGACAAAAAGAATTCGGTACTAAAGTAGAAATTAAAAACATGAACTCCTTTAGTGCCATTCAAAAGGCGATCGATTACGAAATTGAAAGACAAATTGAAGCGATCGAAAACAACGAACCTATTGTTCAAGAAACTCGTCTTTGGGAAGAAGGAAGCCAACGTACTATTAGTATGCGCTCTAAAGAAGGTTCTAGCGACTATCGTTATTTCCCTGAGCCAGACTTACCCCCTATTGAGGTTTCCACCGAACAGTTAGAAGCTTGGAAAGCTCAATTACCAGAACTTCCTGCTAAAAAGCGTCACCGCTATGAAGAAGAGTTGGGACTATCTGCTTATGATACCCGTATCTTGACTGATGACCGCAGTTTAGCAGAATATTTTGAACAGGCGATCTCGACTGGCGCAGATCCCAAACAAATTACTAACTGGTTGATTGGGGATATTGCTGCATATCTAAAAAATAATAACCTGAGTATTAGTGATGTTGCTCTCAAGCCTGAGATACTAGCGGAATTAGTAGGCTTAATCAAAAAAGGTACAATTAGCGGCAAAATCGCTAAAGATATTCTTCCTGAACTGCTAGAAAAAGGTGGTTCAGCTAAAGAGTTAGTGGAGAAGAAAGGCTTAATTCAAATTTCTGATACCAAAGAAATCGAAAAAATCATTGATCAAGTTCTAGCTTCCCATCCCGATGAGTTAGCCAAATTCCGCAATGGTAAAACTAAACTCAGAGGCTTCTTTGTGGGACAAGTAATGAAACAAACTGGCGGAAAAGCTGATCCTAAATTGACTAATCAGTTATTAGGTAAAAAGTTGCAAGGATAAATTTACAGGTAGATTAATTTTGCTTAGGTACTTAGGTAACATCCAAACTATCAACAAAATATTTACCAATTTTCAAGCCGATCTTTATTCAGATAAGGTTGTTAGTTAGTAAGAAAAATTAAAGTTACACATAAGTAGGGTGGGCATTGCCCACCCTACAATTCATTTGTTACTGCTTCCGACATACTAGATCAAAATTACAATATTGACAGGCTTTTTGTTGAATATCAGGTTCAACAGGATAATAGCCTTTTTCCAGATGAGATTTAACTTTCTCAGCAAAATCCGCCAATTCTTGTTGAGGGCGTTTTTTATAAGTTCTAATTTTTTGGGTTGGCAGTAAATAATAACTAGCTTCTACAGATTCTTCGGTGAAAGATTCTTTTACTGCATCAATATATAGAGGAAGTTGTAAATCGATACTAGCTTTATTTGATGAGTCTTTAATACCTGAAGGAGTAGTACTACTTGATTTATAATCTAAAACTTTTAATCCAGTCGTGGTTCGGTCTATTCGGTCAATTTGACCTTGAATTTTTAAGCCGTACCACTCGATTTTAAATTCGTATTCTCTGGCGATAACTTCTGTATCTGAAGGTAAAAAGTTAGGGTGAATTAGATTACGATATAGTAGTTCTATAAGTTCCTGTTTTTTTTGTTGCCAAGAGAGAATATATTGTTGAGATATTGCTAGTGCTGTTTCTGCTTGTAACAATAGTTCCTGGAGTTTTTGGCGATTAAATTTTTCTAAATCTGTAGCTGTTTTGATATCCTCTAAAGCTGAATCTAAGCAACGATGATAAATATTGCCCTTAGTTTTAGCAGTCAAATCTAATTCGAGTTCTGGTAATGGTTTGAGTTGTAATAATCTAGCAGAAAACCATTTAAAAGGACATTGCCCTAATTGGGTTAATTGAGAAGCACTAAAAGTAAATTTATCGGGAGATAGAGAAATATTAATTGCTCCTTGATATTCTCCTATAGTGGGAGAAGTTTCACGCTCTTTTTCGATATTCCAAGCTTGAATAGCATTTTGAAGAATCGTATCTTTAGTAGTTTGCTTTTGCTGTAAATAAATTTGGCGCTTTTCTTCTAAACTAGCAATATATTGAGGTTCAATAGGAGAAACTTGGAGGTTTAAAGCTTGTAGATAAGGACTAGGAATAGTCTCCTCTGTATCTAGTAATATGGGATAGGAAAACGTAATTTGTTTTGTAGCTACTTGCAGTAAACAATAAAAATAAAGTTTTTCTTTTTGAGCTATACTAACTGCTGTAGGAACTTCATAGCCTTGAGAAAATAATTGTTTGCGGTTGCAAAAGTCTAAAACTAGATCCTCGGTAATTGTACTAGGGAAAATTCCATCAACCATTCCTAACACAAAAACATATTGATACTTTGCCCCTGGTAAAGATAAGGGAGAATGAAACTCAATTCCGCCTCTACCTGGTTGAATGGGAATAGTTATGATATTTATTATTTCTTGTAATTCTTGAATAAATTGATATTTACTAATAGATTCTTTTGATAACTGTGACCAATTATATAACGCTTCTTGCAGACGATAAAAAGCTATTATTTCTTTCGCCCATATTTGGGATTTTGCTTGTATTTTCCAAGAATCAAAAATTATTTGGATTAATTGATAATAATTACCTCTAGAACTTTGACTAGGAAATTGTAGTAAGGATAAATCAATACTAATTTCTGCCCATGCTTCTATAGTTACAGGATAGTTTAATCTAGCTTTTTGCCAAGTATCAGCATCAATTTGTTTTGCTAAAGGATGACGTAACAGTTTCGTAACGACTTCAAAAGGAAAGTTCTTCTCTGAAACTGCAATAACCTCTAACAAGTTTTTTATCCAAGCACCTAAACGAGTTGCTTCTAGAGGTATGTCATAAAAAGCCCGAATAGGAATATCATATTCCCAAGCAATATCTAATAATGTTGCACCATATAATGGTTCATCTCTCCCTACTAAAACAATATCTTTCCCAGTAACTCCTTGGTTTAATAAAGCTTTGATCTGATTTAAAATACCTCTTACTTCTGCTTCGAGATTAGCAAAAGCATATAACTTTACTTCTGTTGGTGCTGGTTGTTGTTGCAAAAAACATTGCTGCAATACTGTTCCTAAATTCTGCTTTTTCTGTTTAACTGTTTCTAACTTCCAACCCTGAGATTGTAAGAACTCTATTTTCTTATTATTAGCAGTAAAAATTGCTGATTTTCCCGTAGGCAAAACTAAAATACTGCCATTACCAGCGATCGCATTAATAAAAGCTATTTGATCTTTAGCAGGGACAAAATAACCGTAAAATAAATAAGAATGATTCCTCTGACAATTGCTTGCTGCTTGCCAGAATAATTCTGCTGAATCGAGACAATTAAGTTTTCTTAGTATTTGTTGATAACTAATAGCAACCGCAGCTATATATTGAATTCTTTTACTAGGAAACTCTTGTAATGCGGAAAAATCTATACCGCTACGGAATAACTCTCGAATCGTATTTAACCAAGAAACAGCTACTCCTACTACATCTTTAACCGATAAGACTTCTCTTACTGTATCTTGCATCAAACGACGGGATAATAAAGAAGACGCAATGGCAATACCTTGTTGATGTACTATAGTCTCGGCAAGAGTTTCTAAACTATATTGAGGTACATTGAGACTTCTAGCAATAGGTTTAGTAGGGGTAATAACTGGTAAATCATCCAGTAAATTATCCAGTAAAGTAAGTGGTTGTGGTAAATCTGGAATAATTAGACGTTGCATAATTAGATTAACCAATTGATACTAATGGCAAAACTAGAATTACAAAACTTAAGAAAACAATATCGTTCTGATGTCATCCCTGTTAATGATATTTCCTTAACTGTGGAAGATGGAGAATTTTTAACTTTATTAGGACCCTCTGGTTGCGGTAAATCTACTTTACTCCGTTTGATTGCAGGATTAGAAACTCCTACCCTAGGAACAGTAATTATTGGCAATAAAAATGTCAATCATGTTGCACCAGGTGAACGCAATATTGCTATGGTATTCCAAAGTTATGCCCTTTATCCCCACATGACCGCAGCAGAAAATATTACCACAGCTTTAAGATTAAAAAAAATGCCTCCTGAAGAAATTAATCGGCGATTAACTGAAGCAGCTACTACCTTAGAATTAACTAATTTACTAGATCGTAAACCAGGACAAATGTCGGGAGGACAACGGCAAAGAGTAGCTTTAGCTAGGGCGTTAGTGAGAGACCCAGAAGTGTTTTTATTAGATGAACCTTTAAGTAATTTAGATGCTTTATTACGGGAACAGGTAAGAAGCCAAATGAAGCAATTATTTAAAACCCAAAATAAACCTGTAGTCTATGTCACCCACGATCAAACTGAAGCAATGACTCTCTCTTCAAGAGTAGCTGTATTGTATAAAGGAAAAGTTCAGCAATTGGATACTCCTAGTCGCATTTATTCTCATCCTGCTAATGAATTTGTAGCTAGTTTTGTGGGTAGTCCTCAGATGAATTTATTTACTCTCAGATGTCAGGGTGAAACTGTAAGACTGGGAGATAATATAATAACTTTTAACCAAGATGAATTCCCTAACAACCACATAATTTTGGGAATTCGCCCTGAACATATTAGCTTGACAACTGTAGAAGATACAAATGCTATTAAAGGACAAATTATTTTAATTGAAGAATTGGGCAAAGAAAAATTAGTTAGTGTTAAAATTGATAACTGTGACCTGATAATTCGAGCTTTATTATCTCAAGATAATATACAAGAGGGAGACTCTGTATATCTTGGACTATCTCCCAAGAATTTTCATTGGTTTGATATCTCTACAGGACAGAGAATTAATTGTTAGAAGTTCAATTGGATTTAATTTTGAGATAGATAAAGACGTAAAGATTCAGGTAAAAAGCGATCGCGCCAACTAATAAAGCATTCAATTAAATCCGACTCCGTAAAACAGATAGTAACTTAGTAAACTCATCAGGAAAAGGTGCGATCGCTTCAATAATTTCTTCTGATACAGGATGAACTAGAGTTAGTTTTCTAGCATGGAGAACTTGACCCGAAAGATTCACCCCTATAGAACGATTTGAACCGTAAACCGTATCTCCCACTAAGGGATGTCCTAAATGACTACAGTGAACCCGAATTTGATGGGTGCGTCCTGTTTCTAGTAGAAATTGCATCAAGGTATAGTTTCCCAGTCTTTCCTTGATTTCCCAGTAAGTAACCGCCTCTCTTCCTCCCTTTTCCACGGGAACAATTGCCATTTTTTTCCGCTCTACAGGATGACGACCAATGGGAAGCTCAATTTTTCCCTTTTCCTCTCTTGGACAACCATAGACAACTCCCCAGTATTCCCTTCTAGCGGTTTTCGCCTTGATTTGACTCTGTAAATATTGATGAGCGCGATCGCTCTTGGCAACCACAATTGCACCAGTGGTATCCTTATCTAGACGGTGAACAATCCCTGGACGTTCTACTCCCCCAATGCCAGCTAAATTATCACAGTGATGAAGTAAAGCATTGACTAATGTTCCCTGATAGTGTCCTGGTGCAGGATGTACCACCATTCCAGCAGGTTTATTAATAATAATTAGTTCTGCATCTTCATAGATAATATCTAGGGAGATAGCTTCTGGTTGGAGGTCTAACTTTTGAGGAGAGGGAATTCTTAGCGAAACGCGATCGCCCAATACTAATTTTAACTTCTTACTGCGACAAACTCGATTATTAACCTGGACATGACCATCTTCAATCAGTTTTTGTAACCTGGAACGGGATATATCTGGTAACTGAGTTGACAACCACCGATCCAGGCGTTCACGGAGTGAGGCTGTGCGGTCACCCAGTGGCGCTGCGCGGTCGCAAATTGTGCTGGGTTTGCCTACATCACTCTTATCTGTTACTTGTAATTGTAATTCCAGCGTTTCAGTGGTTTTCCCCAATAAACTACTAACCATCAATAATCAACTAGTGACGTACCCGTCGCGCTTTGCGAGGGCTTCCTCTTTCATCTAGGTTGCTTGCTTTTACCTTTGGCTAGATGCCTATTCTCACAAGTCTTCTGTCCTATCCGCAGGTTTTGGTCACTCCGAAGAGTGCCACTGACTGGCGTACATCTTAAGATGCACCGAGGCTTCAGTTCCTCCGCCCGAAGAACTATATTTTATTTGATTACAACGCTGATCTTTTATCTACGAAAAGCTACGTTACTCACTTTTCAAACGTTGATTAGTTCTATTGAACTAGCAGTCTTAGGGTTTCTAGCCTTCGCTAT
>JASJEK010000308.1 GCA_030064915.1 Xenococcaceae cyanobacterium MO_234.B1 | reverse complement strand
GATCTCAGAGCATTTATTGGCCAACAAAAAGTATTTGATGATATTACTTTGGTGATCCTCAAGCAGCAATCAGGGTAAGCATAAGTAGAGAATAGACCATTTTATCTTTTTCCATTGTCTAATAAACAATAAGTAATGAATCCTTCTAAAAATATATCTCTACGGTTGTTACTGATTTTACCCTTTATTCTGCAAATTTTTGGAGCTGTAGGGTTAGTGGGATATCTTTCTTTTCAAAACGGCCAGAAAGCAGTTGAAGAGCTAGCAAATCAGTTGATGCTAGAAGTTGGAGAGCGAATCTCAGAGCGTCTCAATCTCTATTTAGAAACTCCTCATCTAGTCAATCAGCTCAATGAAGATGCCATAGATTTGGGACAGTTAGATTTAGAAGATTTGCCCAGCATGGAGCCTCACTTTTGGCGACAAAGTCAAGTTTTTAATCTTATCAGTTACATTCAATTTGGTAGCAACAGGGGGGAATTTGTCGGTTTAGCAGTCAACGATGACGGCACTTTCGCCTATCAAGTGACGGATTTTACAGGAGCCTTGCAAACCTATGCCATCGACGAACAGGGGAGGCGGGGCAAATTTTTGCAAACTTCTCCCAACTTCGATCCCCGCCGACGACCTTGGTACATTGTGCCTCAACAAGCCGATCGGCCAGCTTGGACACCAATTTATGCCTGGGTAAACCCTCCTACTCTAGCAATTACCCTGGGACAACCCTATTACGATAAGACAGGAAAGTTTCAGGGGATTTTAGCCACGGATCTAACCATTGCTCAAATTAGCGACTTTCTCCGCAGTTTAAAAATTGGCAAGTCGGGAAAAACTTTTATTCTGGAGCGTTCGGGACTGTTAATTGCTACTTCCAGCACCGAGTCACCTTTTATCATCAAAAATAAGACTCCAGAACGACTGGCTGCGAGTGAGAGTAGGGATATGATGACTCGCTCCACTTTCAAATATTTAACTGACTATTTTGAAAATTTAGCCAGTATTAACAGCAGACAACAGCTTAGTTTTACTATTGCCGGTCAGCGACAATTTGTGCAAGTAATGTCCATTAATGATCGACGTGGAGTTGATTGGCTTAGTGTCGTAGTCGTTCCCGAATCTGACTTTATGGAACAGATCGATGCCAACACGCAGACTACTATTTTGCTGTGTTTAGCTGCCCTGGGTATTGCCACTATCTTAGGGATCTTTACTGCCCACTGGATTACTAAACCTGTTCTGAGGTTAAGTCAGGCTTCTGAAGCGATCGCTGCGGGCAAACTAGAGCAAAACGTTGGCAAATACCGAGTCAACGAGATTGATATCTTAGCGCAATCTTTTAACCGCATGGCACAACAATTGCGAGAATCTTTTGCTAAGTTAGCCAAAACCACTGAACAACTAGAAATCAGGGTTAAAGAACGTACTGCCCAACTGGCTGCTGCCAATGCCGAAATCACCCAACTCAATGAAAAACTTCAGACAGAAAACCTGCGCCTGGGGGCAGAACTGGATGTGGCTCGGCAAATTCAGCAGATGATTTTGCCCAAACCGGAAGAATTAGAAGACATCGAGGGTCTGGATATTGCTGGCTTTATGGAACCAGCCGATGAAATGGGCGGAGACTACTATGATGTACTACAGATAGATGGCATTGTCACCCTGGGCATTGGGGACGTAACCGGTCATGGTTTAGAGAGCGGTCTGTTGATGCTGATGACCCAAACCGCAGTGCGTACCCTGCAACAAATCCGCGAGCAGGATCCCGTCAGGTTCCTAGATACCCTAAACCGTACTATCTACCATAACGTGCAACGGATGAACTCCGATAAAAACCTCACCCTAGCCATTCTCAACTACTCAGAGGGCAGAGTTAGCATCAGTGGACAACATGAAGAAACCCTTGTAGTTCGGGCTGGAGGTCACATTGAACGCATTGACACCATGGATTTAGGCTTACCCATTGGTCTAGACGATGATATTGCTGATTTCATTGACCACACCATCGTTGAGTTACATCCTGGTGATGGGGTAGTTGTATACACTGATGGCATCCCCGAAGCTTTCGATCTAGAGAAAAAACAATATGGTCTGGATAGACTCTGTAAGATTATTAGTCAAAATTGGCAGCATAATGCTCAAGAAATTAAGCAAGCAGTCATTGACGATCTTAGAGCATTTATTGGCAAACAAAAAGTATTTGACGATATTACTCTGGTGATACTCAAGCAGCAATAAATTTAAGTTAAGAGGTTTACATAGCAATGCAAAAAGTATTTGGAGATTACATTGAGGAATTTCCCCCCGAACTGGATTCTTTAGAAATTATCTTTACCCCCACGGCTCATTCCATTAGAAAACGATGGTCGAACAATCGTTTATCGGCTCAATTTGTAGCTGATTATTGCTCGGCTTTTTTACCAGTAGATGACGACGACCCTGATGGCGATCGCCGAATCAAAGAAAGTAAAGGTGCTATTACCTACATTGCTAATGAGTTATTAGAAAATGCGATGAAATTTAACGATCGAGAGAGTAACTTTAAGGTAAAGTTCGGTATTTACTTTATAGAGAATATAGAGCTGGAAAATGGGTCAGTTACAGCGGTTTTGTTTGTAACTAATAGTGTTAGTCCTCAAGGAGTAGATAAATTCCAAGCTTTTTTAACAGAACTATTAGCTTCTGATCCAGAAGAGTTATACGTTACCCAGGTCGAGAAAAGTCTAGAAGACAAGTATTCTGATGCATCTGGATTAGGTTTTTTGACCATGATTAATGATTACTCAGCCAAACTAGGCTGGAAATTTCAACCCCTGAGTGCAGAGCCTCAAATCCATACTGTAACTACAATGGTTCAGGTAACGGTATAGTAATCATTTACATCTATCGATCGAGCTAATTTCTAATCTAAGGAGCAATGTTAACAAGGATGGCAATTGAAGAAATTAAAGACAAAGATTACACAGTGCAATACGATCCAGAGTCAAGCACGGTTGATTTTATAGGGTTGCTAAGTCTGGGAGGTACTAAAGAATATGCACCCATCGCC
Source organism: Xenococcaceae cyanobacterium MO_234.B1 (assembly GCA_030064915.1). GTDB lineage: Bacteria > Cyanobacteriota > Cyanobacteriia > Cyanobacteriales > Xenococcaceae > JASJCP01. Next base: position 6,384 of record JASJEK010000308.1, on the reverse strand, counting down.
GATCTATTAAATAAGATTGCTGCTTCCAAACCAGACCAAATGACTTTGAACTTAAGGAAATTAGAATTTCTCAACAGTTCTGGTATCAGTATGCTTTCAAAATTTGTTCTGGGGTTGCGGAAAAAGAAAGGAATTCAATTGGTGGTTTTAGGTTCAAATGAAATACCTTGGCAGGGTAAATCCTTGAAAAATTTACAGAAATTCTTGCCTAGTTTGAAGCTAGAAATTGAGTAGCTCTGATTTGAGTCGCTTTGAGAATTCTTTAAAAATCTCAAGATGATAAATTAATCGAATATAACAAGTTTAATTTTTGTTAATGGTCGATTTAAAACTCTTTAATATGCCTTTTTTTTCCACAAACATAGAACAAGTAATGTTTGTGCTAAGAAGCCTAGCTTTTACAACTATTGGCACAATCTTGCTATATGGACTGTTGTTCTATCTTCTACGTAGCATCTTTCGGAAATTTGAAAGAGATATTGCTCTGGTTACTCTTAATGTATCTGCCGATTCAGTGCTGATTGTTTTTATTTTGAGTAGCTTTAAAATCACGATTGCCAATTTGAACTCTAGTTTAGATTTGACATGGCTTAATCCCATTCTCATAACCGCAATTATTCTTTCAGTAAGTTACTGGTTGTGGCAATTACTTACTCAGGTCGTATTCTATTATCTCAAGAAATGGGCCGAAAATACTGAAATTATGTGGGATAACGTCTTGCTTCCTTTATTAGAAACTGTGACTCCCATATTAATTACACTAATTAGTTTAGCTTTGATTCTTCAACTCTCGTTTGGCATCAATTTAAGCGGAATTTGGGTTGCGGTGGGGGGGGCAAGCTTTATTATTGGTTTTGCTACTAAAGATATTCTTGCCAACTTCTTCAGTGGTATTGTACTCCTGATTGACACTCCCTTTCAGTTTGGTGATGTACTGCGTTTAGAAAATGGTAATTTAGGCATTTTGCAAAAGATAGGTTTGCGTGTCACCCAAATTTACCAATTTGAGAGTCATACAGAAGCCTATATCCCCAACAGCCTCTTGCAATCACAAAAAATTGTTAATGTTAGCCGTCCGATTGCACCAATTCATTACTCAGTCCCGATTACATTTCCATCTAATTGTGATTTAAACGTATGTTATCAAACAATGGAAGAAATTATCTTGGCACATCCCGATATCATAGGAGATATTGAGACTAAATTGCAATATTTAGACAAATATTTCAACTGGGGGGAAGAGACTGAAAAATGTTTTCGTGCCAAAAAGGAAAATGGACGCAAAAGACTTATAGCAGAACAAGAAGTTAACCTGAAGCTGGACGAAATTGAAGAAAACCTTGAAGCTTTAGCTCTCACCCTACAATTTCTGGAAAAGGGTGGATTGGAGCGAGATGAGATTAAAACAATAAAGTATGAATATCACAATATTCTCGATTTAGTAGGGCTAGAATTTATCGCGGTTGAAAAATTGGATAAAAGACGCATCTTCTCTAAGCGTAAACGGTATAAGCTAATTCAGCTTGAAGAAACAAATTCTCCAAAGTCTCTAATTCGCCTAATTCGAAAATGGTATCGGATCAGGTTGCAAGATCCAAATATAGTTGATGAAGATCAATATATCCTCCCTAAAATATGGGAATATCAGATTGAGCTGTTGAAAAAGCGGTTAAAACGCTTATTGCAACAGATATTGAACCCAGAACGTATTGAAACCCGCCTGGATGATTACCTAAAAGAATTAGTATATTGGCTGCGAACTAGATTTAAACAAGCCAGAAGCAGATGTCACGACCCAGATGTCCGAATTGAACAGAATTTTCAGGGCAGTACCGAAATTTTTCTGAAATTTAACCTGAACTACTACGTTGATGATATTAGATTAGAGGATGGCGAACGGGGTGAGCGAGTCAATAGTGAAATTTATTACGAAATTCTGAATCATCTTCAATCCTACATGCATAGCTGAAATGGTCTGTTGACTTCTGTCAACTTTAGACTTCTTGCATAAGTTTGATTAACCCTGGTTGGGTGAAGTCAAAAGTACCCCCATTCGAGGGCAAGCCACAAGGGCATAACATCAAAAGTCAAAAGTGATAGATTTTGATTTCTAATTTATTTTTGCAAGAGGTCTATTCAAGACCAACTCAATACTCACCTTTTAGCATCTTTATACAAAGCTTTTGAACCGTGACGAAGCGAAACGGATTTTAGACAAATTAGAGTTTCACTATACTCCTAAACACGGCAGTTGGTTGAATATGGCAGAGATTGAGTTGAGTGTTTTGAATCGTCAGTGTTTGAAGCGCCGTATTCCCAACCAAGATACTCTCAAACTGGAAATTGCTGCTTGGGAAGAAGAGAGAAATCAAAAATCAGATTCTGTTAATTGGCGATTTACCACAGCAGATGCTCGCATCAAATTGAAGCGACTTTATCCCTCAATTCAAACTTGATGACCCACTACCGCAGGTCAGCGACTACGGTCGGTCACTCCGCGCCTCACGTAGCTTACTCTGAATTATGGACGATCGCCTGAGCCGAAAAATTAACAATAAATATAAACTTCGTTAAAGGTTCGGTGAAGAAGAGAAATAAATCTTTAACTATTCTAAACAAATAGGGTATATTATGCTCAGATTCTGGGAATTAACTTTTAATTGTTAGAATTGCTTTTCGTAAATAGTTATTAATAGTTATAACCTATAGGTCATAACTTACTGCTAGGCAGATTAAATTAATTCAACTATTTTAGTGAAGCGGATTTAGTATGATATTGCTATTTTTTATTGAAATAGTTCAATATGAAAACTTATGATTATTACTCAGTATGAGTCAACTACACAATGCCTTTACCCTGTTTTTAAGTCTATTAGTAGAAGCAATGCCTTTTCTATTATTAGGGGTGATAGTTTCTAGTTCTTTATTACTATTAGTAGATGAGCGTAAACTAATTGCCAAAATCCCAAGCAATCCTTTTTTAGGCGCTTTAGTTGGTAGTTGTGTAGGTTTCTTATTCCCTGTGTGTGAATGTGGGAATGTTCCTGTAGCGAGAAGATTATTATTAAAAGGGGTTTCTCCTAGTGTTGCGATCGCCTTTTTATTAGCAGCACCTACTATTAACCCTGTGGTTATTTGGTCAACTTGGGTGGCTTTTGGCGAGCAACCCCAAATTGTCATTTTAAGAATTATCTTTTCCCTGGGAATTGCCACGATTATTGGTTGTATTTTTAGTATTCAGAAAGATCCAAGAGCGCTACTGCAACCGACTCTAGCGAAACGGTTTAATTTACTAGTTGCGAGGGGAGCACAAAAGTCTGAAAATAATGGGTCACTGAGTTCAGTATTATTACAGTCTGGGACTTTTTTATTGGGAACATCGGGACAACCCCAAAGGATGGAACAGTTATTTTCAGAAACTTTATCTCCTGTCGTTGGGATTACGGATAATTCTAAGTTTCAAAGTTTTTTAAATAATGTAGTTTTGGAACTAAGAGAATTGGGGGGAATGTTAATTTTTGGAAGTGCGATCGCAGCAATAATTCAAGTATTTGTTCCCCGTGAATTCGTTTTAAGTTTGAGCCACGATACTATTACTTCTATTGTTGCCATGATGCTGTTGGCTGCAATTGTTTCTATTTGTTCTACGGTAGATTCTTTTTTCGCTCTGTCTTTTGCTGCAACCTTTACTAGCAGTTCTTTACTAGCTTTCCTGGTTTTTGGTCCGACAATTGACATCAAAGCTATGGGGCTAATGGCATCTATTTTTAAACCTAAGATTATTATTTATATTTTTGCCATTGTGGCACAATTAACTTTTTTATTAACTCTTATTTATAGCTATCTTTCTTAATTATAAATGATCAATCTACAATCAATAACTAAGAAAAAACCTCGGTACATAGCAGTATACCTGAAAAAAGCCAAGCAGTATAACTGGACTTTGTGTTTAGATAGTTTGGTCTTTATTTCCTGGGGAATTTTATTACTTAAATATGCCATTACTGGGGAATATAAGTTATTAATTCATCCCAATTACTTTTTGCTGATGGTAGTAACTGGTATTTTAATGTTACTAATAGGTGTGGTTCGAGGAATATTGTTTTTACAATTTCCTAATTCCGCCTCTGATAAAGAGCAACATTTGACGCTTTTTCCCGCCAAATTTAGTAGTACCTTACTCTTAGGGGTTGCGATCGCAGGACTAATCATTTCCCCCAATGTTTTAACTAGTAAAACAGCTTTGCAACGAGGAGTCGCTGAAAACCTCCCCTTAACTAGCTCTCAACCCCAGTCATTTGTCACTACCACTAAATCGGAAGAGCGATCGCTTATTGATTGGGTGCGTACTCTCAATGCTTATCCCGAACCCGATGCCTATCAGGGACAACCAGCAAAAGTTACAGGGTTTGTGGTGCATTTACCAGAACTTCCAGAAAATTACTTGTTAATATCTCGTTTTATTGTTACCTGTTGCGCTGTAGATGCTTATCCTATTGGAATTCCCGTCCAGTTAGAAGGCAATCGCAATGCCTATTCTCCTGATACTTGGTTAGAGATTACAGGAACAATGACCACTGCTAATTTACCCAGTAAAGACCATCAGAATCAAAGAAAATTAGTCCTAGTTCCCAGTGAAATCAAGCCAATTCCCACTCCTAAAGACCCATATATCAGTAATCAGTAACCAGTAATCAGTAATCAGCAAGTAGGGGCGGTGCTTCGCTCCCTTAACCGAACGCGAACCGCCCGTACAAGTAGTAATCAGTAACCAGTAATCAGTTATCAGTAACCAGTAACCAGTGAACAATGAACAATGAACAAAAATTACAACCTATAGATGCTATGGCGATCGCATCAATGATGTTTTTAAGCTTTATTATTGGGTTTTTGATTTGGAGTAGCAATAGTTGTAGTGGTGATTGTTGGTTTGAGGTGCAACCCCAGGTTAAAGAATTTAGCTGGAAAAATAAACTTATTGGGAGGGAAGACAAAGCCTTTCTCATGACTTTTAACCGTCCGATGGCTCGGGATAGTGTAGAAGAAAATCTGGTAATTGAACCTCCATTACCAGGAAAATTTAGTTGGGCAGGAAACAAGCTAGCTTATACTCTAGAGATACCTGCACCCTATGGGGAAACCTATCGCGTATTTTTGCAAGAAGCTAGACAGCACTTTGTAGGAGAAGAAGAATTAGGAGAGAAAATAGAACCTTTTTTCAGTAAGTTTAAAACACGCGATCGCGCTTTTGCGTATATTGGGAGTGAAGCAGAAGAAAGAGGCAGACTAATTCTCTACAATTGGACTCAGCAACAAAAAACTATCCTTACTCCGGAAAATCTCACGGTTTTTAATTTTGAACCATATCCTCAAGGAGATCGCATTTTATTCTCCGCAGCCGATAGAAGTAGCGGAATTGATGGGATTAGGATGTTGCAACTATATACAGTGACTACAGGATTAAATGATAGCGAGCCAATAGGGCAATTGAGGGTGAGGCAGGGGGAGGAAACTTCGCCAACTGAAATCACACCTTTGGAGCATAAAACAGTTCGGCAGCCCTCGCCGTCAAACTCAGAGCTAAAACTAATTTTAGATAATAAGAAATATCAAAATAATAAATTCGACCTATCCCAAGATGGGAAAACCATTGTGTTACAGAGGCTAGACCGTAGTAACCCTGAAGATTTTGGGCTCTGGATCATAAAAGATGACAATTCTATTCAACCCTTAAAAAACTCCACAGGGGGAGATTTTCTCTTAACTCCCGACAGTCAAACCCTTGCTGTAGCCCAAGGAGAAGGAATTGCTTTATTACCCTTACAACCAGAAGCCGAACCCTTAGACTTTTTACCCAAATTTGGTCGAGTGGTAAGCTTTTCCCCTGATGGCAGGGCTGCTGCAATGGTGAACTACAATACTGATAACCAAAACTTAAAATACACGCGATCGCTGTTTTACGTCAATAATCAGGGAGTACAGAAAGAGTTACTAAATCTAGAAGGATCAATTATTGACTGTCAGTTTAACCCCACAGCAACAAATCTTTACTGCTTACTGTCGGAGTTAAAATCAGGAGATGAATATCGGGAACAGCCCTATCTAGCTGAAATCGACCTCAAAACTAATAAGACTACTCCCTTACTAGCTTTACCAGAGTACCAAGATAGTCGCATTAGTGTTGCCCCCGATGGTTTAGGAGTGTTATTCGATCAAGTGTTAACCACAGATACTGTGTCTAACGCCAATACTCCTGCTAATGACTCAGGAGAAACTATTGTTACCAGCCGTCTGTGGTTACTAATTCCTCCTTCTGAAAAATCTTCGGTTCATCAAGTGGAACAATTACCCTTTATTGGGTTTAATCCTCAATGGATCCCCTAG
>JASJEK010000307.1 GCA_030064915.1 Xenococcaceae cyanobacterium MO_234.B1 | reverse complement strand
ATTTTGGGACTATGACTGTGCTGAAATATATCTATCAGTTAGAGCTACTTTAACTAAGCATCTTAAGGGATTAACCTCCACCGAAAAGACAATTAGTTTAGATTTAATTGCCACGGGAATAACCACGGGAATTTGGGCTGATGAAATCATTGCAGTTAAGGAACTACGAGATTGTTTTGATTGGTTAGAACAGGAAAAAATCAGCCGATTTATCTCAAATACCTGGTTACTCACCCCAAATGCATCAGAAGTTACGAGATACTATTCCTAACTTAGAATTAGACCCCATAGAACAACTTAAAGAATTTTTGGCAACTGGAGAATTAAAAATTATGGCTTGCCATGAATCAACTGGGAACGAGAACGATAAACAGCATTGTATCGGTTGGGTACATAATCAGTTGATTAACAACAATATCCCTTTAAGGATAGAGATGATGACTTGTGAGAATGGTGGTGAGATAGAAGTTTATGGGGAACAGTATGAAAGCTTCAAGGATACTTTGAACCCATAAAATAAAATACTGTCATTAATGACAAGTTTTGAGAAAAGCGATCGCATAGCGCGAACGTTCTCGCTCCTTGTAACTTAATTCAGAGTAAAACCCCAATTTGACAGAATAGGCTAAGTCTTGTATAATGCCTAGCTTTTTTATTGCCTTGTAACTTTACTCATTTATGAAGAGTTGATGAAATTGGTAAGTTACCCCTTTTTTATTTTACCCAGTTGGTTGTGTGTAAATAATAGATTATTGGGGACATTTTGGGGACAAGTAGCTTAATTAGATAGAGTATTTGTTGCCTTTATGGATAGCTCAGCGGTAGAGGGGTTAGCTGTTAATCCGATTATAAGTAGGTTTGCGCCTTAACTCCCCGAGTAGGATTCGAACCTACGACCAATCGGTTAACAGCCGACCGCTCTACCGCTGAGCTATCGAGGATTAATCTCAACAGTTATCAATAATAGCGATAAACAAAGAATTTGACAAGTCTTTTGTCTGATTTTTTTTTGACCTACCGATTAACCATAATCTGAGGATATCTTGGAGATGGTAAGTTAAAGTTGTAATCTCCTCTCCTCATGCAGACCGAGCGTCCTAAGATAGTATATCTTTCGTTTATTTCTACCGATCTCCCCCTTTGGAATATCATTGAGGCTAAAGCATCCTTATATCAAAAAGAACAAGACAAGTTTTATTTGTTACTCAATCAGCAAAATTTACCCCATTCTCCAGACTCTAGGAATCACGAAGCAACTTCAGAAGAATCAAATTGTAAGAAGGGTTTGCTGTGGCTAGAGATTTCACCCTATAGAGTTATGCTGACAATGCAGAGTAAAAGCAGATTTAGCTATCATCATTTTTGGGAAAAAGGGGTTTATGGCATTAGTCGTTATTGGCTGAATAGTAATACCTCAAAAGAAAGTAGTTCTTTCCGTCTGCGAAATTATACTCGGTATCTCAAACTAGATTACATAGATTACAGTCCTTTCCCCAAAAGTTTACAAGCAGAATATGAATTGTGGTCAGCAAAGCTTAAGTTGGGTTCTTATATGCTGCATTTGGATATTAATAATCTAACTTGATGTAACTTGATGTAAGTTCAGGTTCAGCATTATCAATAACTTACAAAAAAAAATTACTCTACTACAATTTTCCACTTATGCAATTCATAAGAAACGCAGTTATTTTTAATTAGAGGATCCTTAGCAACAATTTCTTTAGCTTCTTCTAGACAAGAAGCTTCAAAAATTAACATTCCTCCGCCTAACTCTTCCCAATAGCCAGTTTTTGCTTTGTGTCCTTTACGAATTAAATCTCGGACATATTCTTTGTGTTCGGTAACATATTTATCAAAGGTTTTTTTGTTAACAATTCCCTTTTCAATCTTGACAAAAGTCGGCATTAGTAAATAACTGATAACTGATAGTTAATTATTTTAGTGAATTATTTGAACTTTAGTGGCTGCGGTGATGGCTTTTTCTCTAGCTTCTTCTATACTATTGCCTTTAGCTAAAGCTACTCCCATACGACGATAGGGACGAGAATCAGGTTTGCCAAATAATCTGATGTCAACATCTGGTGTAGCTAAGGCTTCAGCCACATTAGCAAAAGCAATTTTAGTAGAATGTTTACTCGCTAAAATTACAGCACTAGCAGCAGGAGAAACCACCTCTATTTTGGGAATTGGTAAGCCCAGAATTGCTCTTAAATGTAATTCAAATTCATTGAGATTTTGGGAGATTAAAGTTACCATTCCTGTATCATGAGGACGAGGAGAAAGTTCGGAAAAAATTACTTCTTCTTTAGTAACAAAAAATTCAACGCCAAAAATACCAGCACCTCCTAAAGCATCGGTAATTTTAGTAGCAATTTCTTGTGCTAGTTTGATTTTATCATCGGATAAAGGTGCAGGTTGCCACGACTCTTGATAATCGCCTCTTTCTTGACGGTGAGCGATCGCAGGACAAAATAGAGTCTCACCTTGCCATTGTCTAATAGTTAGTAAAGTAATCTCAATTTCAAAATCAATAAATTCTTCGACAATTACCTTTTGAGTATCCCCTCGCGAGCCTTCAATAGCGTAATTCCAGGCTGGTTCTACTGCTTCGGGAGTTTTAACAATAGATTGCCCTTTGCCTGAAGAAGACATAACAGGTTTTACCACATTGGGAAAGCCAATAGTCGCAGATACGGCTTGTAACTCCGCTAGACTGCTGGCATAAGCATACTTGGCAGTACGGATACCTAATTCTGTAGCAGCCAATTCCCGAATGCGATCGCGGTTCATGGTATAGTTCGTAGCTGCTGCTGTAGGGATAACAGTATAACCCCTTTGCTCCAACTCAATTAACTTTTCGGTACGAATTGCCTCAATTTCAGGCACTATAAAATCAGGTTGGTATTGCTTTACAACCCTTTCTAACTCTGACCCATCTAACATCGAAATTACTTCTGATGCGTCTGCTACTTGCATTGCTGGGGCATTATCATAGCGGTCCACTGCTACAATAAAATTCCCTAGACGTTGAGCTGCAATGACAAACTCTTTTCCCAGTTCCCCCGAACCTAGTAACATGATCCTTCGGGGTAACTTAGTATTTTCTTTCATTAACTATTTAGACCAAATCGTATTGACGACACAATACTCCAAAGATAACAGCGATCGCAGTAATGGCTAAAGCAATGAGGGGATGTTGTCCTTGACTAATGGCAAAAGAAGTCACAACACCAGCCCCTAAACCAGCAGTAATACCAGCCCCAAGTAAATCTTTATCTGTATTCTTGTTATACATAAATGGCTTATCCTTATTGAATGATTAAAATGATTCATTTCAAATTACCATCTTGGGTGAATTATCTAGAGATAACTCTGAGAAATTGCAATTAAGCTTTAGGTTTGGCTAATTTTCTTAACAAAATTAGATTGGAGAATGGGAAAATAATAAGTTTAGAGTTAAAACTTTCTTTGTAGCTAAATGTCAAAAACCTATACTGTTGAAATAACCCATCAAGGAAAAACCCAAACAATTCAAGTTCCCGAAGACCAGACTATACTGGAAGCTGCAACAGATGCAGGAATTGATTTACCCTTTTCTTGTACTGCTGGAGTGTGTACCACCTGTGCTGCTCAATTAACAGAAGGGAAAGTACAACAAGATGATGGGATGGGACTTTCTCCTGAATTACAAGCAGAAGGTTATGCCTTGCTTTGTGTGGCTTATCCCTGTTCTGATATTAAGCTAGAGTCTGATAAGGAAGAGATGGTATATCAAAGACAATTCGGACAGCCTTCTTGAACTTTAGATTTATTAATAAGCTGATCCACATTAAACTTGGATAATTTAGGCTCCCAAATCCTTTAGTGACTTGGTTTGACTATAAAAACTCTTTGACTATAAAAACTCAATGTGGATCAGCTTATTGCGGTCTATTACTTAAGAGCTAAGGGGGCTAATAGCTCTTAGGTCTGACTTATAAGTCTAGCTCCAAAAAAATTCCATTAACTAAATATCTATCAATTGCTCTAACTCTGTTCGCAAAGCAGAGAAATTTGCGACTCTGGCAACGATGAGATTATCTTCTTGCATATTATCTAGCTCAGACTTCCACTGTTTTACAGTATCTTCGTGTTTAAGCCAAAAATCAATCATCGTTTCTATCACTTCGTCCCAATTCCATTCTGGTTTTTTGGGAATCATCTTTGTAGATTGGATAAAAGCATCTAAGGTGCAATGATAACTACCAAGATAAGCTTTACTGCGTTTGGGATTGGTTTCTAATTCTTGTTGATAGTTGAAAAAAGTTAAGACGGGGGTTATACCGACAATTTCAAAGTTATAGGACATAAGACACCTTTAAACCAGGATTAAAACAACAAACTACTTAAAAAGTATGATAACTTTTTAGATATCTCTAATAATGTTCCTATTATTCAAGATACCCAAAAGGTAGTCAAAAATATAAATTAGGGGAAGAAAGTATTTGTTTTTCAAGTTACTTGAATTATAGAAATATATTTTAAGTAATTAATTTAGTTAAATTTGTTACTAAATAAACTGTCTTACGTTATTGATTTTTGATATACTAGGAAGGTATGTGAATTTTCCAGGTTGGATTTTCTTGGACACTCCTAAAGAAAACTAGGAAAAATGTCTAGGAAATCAACAAGCAGAAATGTTGCTCAAGCTCCACCCTTACCTGTATTATTAACACAAGGGAAAACCAAGCTAAATATATATGGCTTCAGAACCAGGCTAGACTGCTAAACATAGCAATCCTTAAAGGTAGTTGAGAAAGTGTCAACTAGTCTCAACTGTAATTGCTAAAAAGCTAGTGGGAAGTGAAGTACTGATTTTTTAAATCAATATTTGTAGGGAAGGCTATTCCCGATTTTAAGCCTGTGGACTAACTAGTGCCGACACTACTAGGTTGAAGCAGGAAGTGATGACTAGTTAATTTAGCTTGTCTAGGTTTGTCTAGAAATCATGTAGCAGGATAGCAATAAATGATCCAAGGTATTCCGCCCTTTACAGGGGAAGTCTGCTTGGTCTTCGTAAAGATTCTTTAAGTAGAATCTCATTTAGAGCGACGCAGTTGTTAATTTGAGGCATTAGTTTAGTAAAGTTAACTAAGTTAGTCAAATTTTTGCGACAAAACTTTTAGATTCTTTGTCAGTGATTTTTCTTAAGTAGGAGGAACGAAGTTGATTAAAAAATTAGCAAGCATCTTGGCTACGGTATTACTAGTATTGGGTTCTTGGGGATTTGCAGGAGTAACTTCTGCTCAAGCTGCGGATATCAATATCTTTACCCTGCAATCTTCTCCTATTTTGGCAGCCCGTCGTAATGCTGCTGATGCTAAACTCGGTGAAATTAAAGGCAAAATAGACTTAAATAATAGTGATGTTAGAGATTTTCGCGCCTTACGAGGTTTCTATCCCACTCTAGCTAGTAAAATTATTCAGAATGCCCCCTACGAAAATGTAGAGGATGTTTTAGATATTCCCGGTTTAAGCGAGAAACAGAAAGAACGTTTGCAAGCCAATCTAGATAGCTTTATTGTTACCGATGTTGCAGATGTAATGACCTCAGGAGACGATCGCTATAACCCTGGACTTTATTAAATAAACTTTTCCTGAGAATAAAATCATTAATTTTCCTGACCACGTTAGTTAAAAACGTGGTTTTTTTAGATGAAAATGAGCTAAAGCCCATGCTGGTTTAATCCCACGGCTTTAGCAGCGAACAAGCACAGCTTTGGAGAAATGGGTAGGCGTGGTAGTGTCAAAGCACATGAAAAGACAACATCGAAATACTGATACCAAGAAATAGTCCAACTAAAACTTGAAAAGGAGTATGTCCTAATAGTTCTTTGAGTCTTTCCTCATTAAGATTATGTTTTTCTTGGAAGAGTTCATCAACAATTTGATTGAGAAGTTTGGCTTGTTTCCCAGCAGCTTGACGCACTCCTGCTGCATCATACATAACAATTACGGCAAAGAGACAGGCGATCGCAAATTCAGGGGATGACCATCCCATAGTTTGACCAATTCCTGTCGCTAAAGCTCCTACCAGGGCAGAATGGGCGCTAGGCATCCCACCAGTAGTTACTAGATGGCGGAAATTAACCTTACGATTTTTGATCAGTTCGATAATCAGTTTGATTCCCTGAGCCGTAAAACAAGCTAGGAGTGCAACCACTAGTATCTGATTGTGAAAAATTTCAGAAACTTCTTTCATCGGTCTATATATTTGATATATTTGATAAGCTTTACAACGTTGTATTAGTGGTTACTTATTAGTGGTTACGAGTAAGGATAAATTTTGCGATCGCTCTTAAAGGTTCAGCTTTTTCGTCATAGGATTGTAACTGAGCAATAGCATCATCGACCAATTTTTGAGCTTGCTCTCGGGATTTTTCTAATCCCCAAAGACTAGGATAAGTAGCTTTCTGAGCTTGCAAGTCTTTACCAGCAGTTTTACCTAATTGCTCATCAGTAGCGGTAATATCCAAAATATCATCAACAATCTGAAAAGCCAAACCTATATCGTGAGCATACTTCGATAATTTAGTAATATCCGCTTCCGAAGCTCCTGCTAAAATCGCTCCAGATACCACGGAAGTTTCCAACAAAGCTCCCGTTTTGTGGGTATGGATAAAGCTTAAGGTTTCTGGGGTGATATCAGTTTCCCCTTCTGACTCTAGATCTAATACTTGACCTCCTACTAATCCCGCAGCTCCAACAGTACGTCCCAAACTACCCAAAACTCTTACCAGGCGATCGGCAGGAACATCCTTGGTTTCACTAGCTACATACTCAAAAGCATAGGCTAATAATCCATCTCCAGCTAAAATCGCAATGTCTTCTCCATAAACTTTGTGATTGGTAGGTTTTCCTCGACGTAAATCATCATTGTCCATAGCAGGTAAATCATCGTGAATTAAAGACATAGTATGTATCATCTCTAATCCACAGGCAGTAGGCATTGCCATGGCTAATGTTCCACCCATCAGCTTACAGGTAGCCAAGCAAAGAATCGGACGAAGGCGTTTTCCCCCTGCGAGCAAAGAATAACGCATTGCTTCGTAAATTTTTTTGGGTTTTCCCAGAGCAAGAGATTTATCTAAAGCAGTTTCTACTAGGCTTTGATGTTCTTTGAGATAACTATTGAGGTCAAATGTTGTACTTTGTTCTTGCTCAAGGGATTTTTCATCCGTTTTTACCATATCCAGATTTGATCTATCAACTTGCTTTACATTTTTTTCCGATTTAATCATTGATGATTAAATCCTTTATTTTCCAGTACTTACAGTTATTAATTATATTGTAATTATGGAATATTCCTTATTCATTCCTTATTATATTTCCTTAATTTGACGTTTAATTATGGCTTTTATATAATATACCTTCTTACTTATTCCTTATTTGCTGCTTATTTAAGCTGTAAATAAAACAGGCTAGACAAAACACCTAGCCTGTTACCCCTTTCGAGAGCGATCGCGATATAATACGATACATCTAAACTATGCGTTCTTGATTCTTAAAAATGTTGCAAGGCAATTTATGTAGAACAACACCATTCATAATTTTAAGCTTGACAGACCACTAGTTTAGTCCGTAGCTTTTCGACTTCGGCTTTTAGGTGAGTATTTTCTTCTCGTAGTTGCTCAAGTTCATTACGTTTAGTTCTATCATCTGTTATTGCCTGTTTTATTCCCTGTAATTTAGATAGATCGCTTTCATGTTTTAAGTAATTGCTACTATTCATTTGTAAACTATGTCCTAAACTATCAGCTAGTCTTTTTTGGTTAATGCCTAAATTATGACCACGGATGTTATAAGCGTGACGCAAAGCGTGTGGAGTGAACCCGTATTTTTTACGTCTAAACCATAAACCAGCCCTGGCAGAGAGAGGGAAATTTTCATTAGTTCCTTTTGATGGAGTAGAGGTATCAGGTAAATTTAGAGGTTGCAACAAGTTAAATTCTTGTATCCAATCATGTTTCAATGGAGATATGGGAAACGCTATTCTGTAACCTGTTTTAGTTTCATGACCAATACATAATAAATAGTCCTTATTATTAGGATCGAGAATAGCAGGGATAATTAGGTCTTTACCTTGAAATTGTTGATAAATGTATTTCCCTTGTTCCTTTTCATTGTCTGTTTTTTCTGTATCATCTGCGATCGCAAGCCAGTCACCATCTTTAAGAGTTACTGGTTTATCCCAGTTTTTGATATTCCAAGCCTCATGAACTCTTAAGCCATAGATAGCTAACAAGCTATATAAGAATTTCCATTGTAAATAACGATGACGATATTTTTTAGCACAAGTAAGAGATGGAATAAAACCTAAGTTATAAACAGTCATTATTTCCCCATCATCGGGGATATATTTTTTTTGAGGTTTAGGGTTATTTTCTGTTTTGTATCGTTTAATTACCGATTTAAACTCATTGTTATCAAAATATTTTAAAAGACTGACTAAACCATTTATATGTTTAGTTCGATTAGGTGTATTATTGTCTGTTGCTTCAATTATTTTTCTAATTATTTGTAAAGTAATAGGTTTATCGTATTGAGTTAACGCAGATTCAATATGGCGATAATCATTCTTCCAGGTAAAAAATGCAGCTTTATTATTTTCTCGTTGCCTAAAATAGTGAATTTTATACTGTTCAATCATTTCCTTACAAGTCAGAATTTTTTCTTGTTGTTTCTGGTCTGTTTTGTGGTCTTTACCTATCAACGAATAAAACCAGTCTTTCGTGAACGTTCCAGCTACAAGTTGAGTCGTAATTAGCTGACAGTATTCTTCGGCTTTCACCAGGTTATTTCTGTTTAGGGGTAAGTCTAGCCCATAGCTTTTTTGTCCCAAACTAGGTAGGGAAAATTGTGCGGATATCGGTTTACCTGGCTTGGGAGTAACTTTAATTTTGGCTCGCTTACCATGCTTTCCAATTTGACTTAGGCGATGATTAGCTTCAGTTACTAATCTGTCCCAGTGCCAACCACCATCATTAGGAAGTTGTTCTGATACTACTAGGTTTTTAGGTTGGTTATTCATTACTTACTTGTTCCTTATTTGATTACTTACTTGGGCTATAAAGCTTATAAAATATAGTTTGTTATAAAGTGACTTAAATTTGGCACAAATTTAAGTCACTCTCTCAAACTGTCTTTAACTCAAGTTGCAAATCTCACCCAGAAAAACAATGGAATGTTGTTCCTTAAGTTGACTGATGATTCTTATTCAATCTGTGCCAATGTACAATTGTTTGATCGGCACGGACAAAGCGATTTTCCTTTAAACCACTATGTTTAGGGACAGTGGATTTGATTAACCGATAGTCATCTGGCTGGACAAAATTCAACTCGAACCAGACGGCAATCTTGGCAATCAAACGACTCAGGAAAGACCAACCAAAGGGAACATAATATCGGAAGCTT
>JASJEK010000306.1 GCA_030064915.1 Xenococcaceae cyanobacterium MO_234.B1 | reverse complement strand
ATTTCAAAAACTTGGAAACACTTACCAGATAAACCATTTAGGCTTTTTACAATAACCGAATATATGACAAATGACCCACTAGTGCAGCTTGGCGAAAATAACCCACCAGTTTTTATTCCCCCCTCTCCCTCTGCCTCTCGCCCACTCTCCCTCTCATCGAAACTGGAACTGGTGGAAAACTTCTGCTGCCCTGCACTAGAAGGATGTATTAATTTTGACTCTACCGAACCTGTTATGTAAAATTATGTAAAACTGTTAGAAACTAATGATTGAAAGTCTTGCACAGCAAGGCTTTAAGTTCTTAATAGTTTAATTTTGTATAGTTTTCAGTAAAGCCGTTTACAGTTCGGCATTTTACCAAAATTCAACATTGATTGTAAGTTCGGTAGAGCCTTAATTTTGATTATTTTTTAATACATGAATTTTTAGACATAGCTCCTGTAAATTAAGTTTAGTTATATCAATACTTGTTCTATCAATCATAAGTTTATATCTATTTTCTAAACAACGCATTACGCGACAAATTTCATAGGCTTCTAGTCCTAAATCAAGCATTAGTTTATTGGAATCCTGAACCTCAATATGGTAATTTTCTTGTAAAAATTTGATAATAAATTGTTTAATTTCCTCTTAAGATATCTAATTATCATTAGATATATTTTCCTGTTTTTTAGCTTGAATTTTTCTATTTCTAATTTTCCTAGCTGGTATACCTCCCCAAACCTCATCAGAAGGAATAATAGTATCAGGCTTAACAACAGATTTATTTTGTATAATTGAGCGATCGCCGATGGTAACGCCAGGCCATATTATAGCTCCTGCACCGATAAGAACATCATTACCAATTTTCACTTCACCAATCTTGGTGGTAGTAGGATCGGGAACATAGTGACTGAAAATGAGACAACCCCAGCCAAGAACTGTATTTTTTCCAATTGATATATAGTAAATGTCTTGAATAGCATCTTGATATCCACTAATTACACTACTATCAATCTGGGCACCAGATATTTTGTAGAAGAGATAAGCGGGGAACGGAAAAATTAGTAATCCTCGTGCAGGAGTGCGTCGCACAAATGCACTGAGAGCAGTTAAAATTTGAAACTTGAGAGCGTCACTAGGAGTTGTTAATATTCCTTTTTTCGGCTTAGGAAGAAGCCTTGCTACCACACCACTAACTATTAAGATCATTAAAGGGTAAATATACAACGCAGCCAAGACAGTCAGAGTCATTGTAACAACACTAGCAGTATGTAGGACTCTTACTATTAGGGCGACAGGAATAACCAGTGATGTAAACTGGATAATTAATTCGAGGGCAAGATTAATCGGAAAGCCAAGAGCAAAGACACTGCTTAGACTTTCTTTTGGTTCGTTGTGAGTCATCGTCTTGCTTGACTATTTACTATATTACTTATTTAACTTACTGTAATTACTTATTTAACTTACTTTATTTTTCTTACATCTGTAGTTCGGAAGATATACGAGTGTTAGTACCACTTTTCGGAGTGAGTAAAACCACTAGATACTGAGGGGGAAATTAGGTCCATGGCAACAACAATTAAGAGTCGGCTGAGAAGCCACATTGTAATGACAAAGATCAATCCATTTACCCTTTTGTTGGGGTTGAGCTTAACCTTTTGATGTACCATTTACCCATTCTTAATAAAGATTAAAACTTAAATAAGTGGTGATTAGGCTCCACTTATCAGGGTTTCGACACGGCTTAAGATAGTTTCCCGCCCCTCAAAAGAAGCCAATTTCTTCTGAAATTCCTTGGTAGAAGCTTCAGAAACTGAATCTTTTAGCAACCGCAAAGTCGCTCTTACCAGGGTATCTATCTTGAGCCGAGAAGGTCGGAAAAAACACCCCAGTTTGTTACGTGCTATGGCTTCTGAATAAAAATGCTGATTAGCATGAGCTGGTAAAGTAATTAATGGGACTCCACAGGACAATGCCTGGTATGTAGTCATTGCACCACCAGGATAAACTATAAGATCTACTTTGGGTAGTAGTTTGTTTTCGTTAACAAAATCGAAAATAAAAAAGTTTTCGTGGGCAACTGTCAATTCAAGAGACCTTTTGCCACGGGAGACAATAATCTGCAAACCATGCTTCAACAGCTTTTTCACATAAGATTCCAGGAAGCTGGTAAGTAAGGATTCTTGGGTACCTGGACATATATAGACCGTTTTTTTGTTAGAGTCGAGCCGAAAAAGTTCAGCAGGGAGTGGTTCTGGACGTTGCCACAACAAGGCTCCAGTATAAATATCTCCTGGACGTAAAGGCTCAATCGGGATCAACTCAGGGTGATCGCAAAGAAGACAGATATCTCCTTGGCTAGCATAGTCAAAAAAAGTTGGCAGTGGCTCTAATCCATAAGCTTTAGAAGCTTCTCTTAGGGAGATAGAGATATTTTCAATGGTTTGCTGGTTAATTTTTTCACCAATTTTGGTTCGCTTAGAAATAAAGTCGAGCAGCCAAAGAGGTAAAAAACGGGGTTTAGCAAAGGGATCTGGTACACTCCCATCAGGAACAAAGTTAGGATGGCAGGTTGCCTCAGTTATTCCTACTGATGGAATACCATATTTTTTAGCTAACTGTAGGGCAGTAAACCGAAATTCGGAGACAATTAATCGAGGTTGAATGTGTTGAATGAGCCGATCGTCTTGTTTAAAGTATTTAAGCAGATCTTCTGTTTCATACATCATGCTACCTTGACGTAAACGCCAATAGATAGCCATCGGATCAGCAGTTTCAATAGTGACTGTTTCTAAACCTTCAGCAGAGAATAAGGAAGATGATGCCTCTGTACAGGCTACTACAATAGGATGGCTTAATTGCTTTAGCCATTGTGCGATTATCAGAGAACGAGCAATGTGTGCATAGCTGATACCCTCAGAAAAGATGATTATAGGTTGGCTAGATACCAAATCAGAATCAATTATATTCATCCTTTAGCTCTAAATATAAATAGTCTATTTGACGGGAAAATTTTAGGAAGTATATTTATTGAGTTCCCACAAATTCTGCCAAAGTAATAGATGTCAAAATATAAAATATAAATCTCCTAAAAGGCTAACTTAACGAGATTTTCAGAATTTTTGTTAGTTAATCACACTCTAAACAGCACTTAAACCAAGAATAAAATACCTCTAGCTCTATAGAACTTACGCAGAAACTCTTTTTTTTGAGTTCAGTTCTTAATTTGCGTAAGTTTTGCTTTACAGAGCTAAAGGTAATATTCTTTAATCTCGTGTAGCAACTAACTAGCAGGATTGTTCTTGACCTTTCTTTTCAGTAGACTAAAAGAACCTAAGACTAGCAATGCACCCAGTACTGTAGAAGACTCAGGAATGTCTTCAGGCTCAGCAGCAATCTCGACGGTGGCTGACCAACCAGTAAAATTACACGTTCCCTGTGCCGGATCTCCTTCGCACACCACCTCTATATTGTTAAATTCCTCTTGTGTAAGTAGGTCAGTATTAGCGATCGGAAATGAAACTTGTCCAGTGAGAACGGCAAATTCTGCTGGGGTGTCGTCAAATTGGTTACCCTCTAAGTCTGAAATAAAACCTGTAAACAATAAATCTACTGTCTCGCCTCCTGATACATCTCGTACTACAGAGTCAAACTTGAACACAGCCTGACCAGTATCGTCAAGATCGAATACAAATAGGTCGGCAGGAACAGGCGCAATTAGGGGAGGATCTGGAACTTCGGGAATCGGGATAGGATTACCCATAGCATCAAGTGCCAACTGATCGATTACTAATGGATTGTCAGCGGTCACCAACGAACCTACGCCTGATATTACAGCGAAACCCTCAGTACCATTATTACTAAAAACTCCAGGATTTGGATCGGGACTTGGAACAGGAAAGTTTTGAGGAGTACGCTCACTTGTAAAATCTAAGGCGTTTTCCGTGTATATAACGAATCCATTGGGAAGACTGGTTACGTCAAATCTCCCTGCGCCGAGTTGGGCTGCCTGGGCTGGATTCACGGCAGAGAGTAAGCCAACTGAAATAACAGTCATTCCGCCGAGGATACTGGTTAATTTGGCTTCAGTTGATTTTATGAACTTCATACTATTTGATTCTGAAATAATTCTGAAACATATGAATAATAATAGACCTACTTACGAGTAATCTACAATGGGTAAGTAAGTCATTTCACGAAAACTTTATATTTAGAAATGTAAAGGGAAAGTTATTGCCTAAAAAATATGTAATATTGGCTACAATACACTATTGAGTTGATGGAAATTGTTGAGATTTGGTGAAATCTCTGCTTTTTTTATATCGAAAAATTAAACTTATACCAACTTGAAAGAAGAATATGACACATGACAAAGTAGGGGTGATTCATGAATTACCCCTACTTTGTCCACACAATTACTGAAAGCAATTATTTAAAATTCCATTTCGGCTGCTTGGACTCTTTCTACTTGTTTTTTCTTCACTACTAAAAGAATTTGGCAAAGCATAATCCCGCCGATAAATACCATCAAGCCACCGATACGAGCAGGACTTTGCAGAACTACTTCTGTATCTTTTTGCCCGAAACCACCAACGTTAGGATTGTTGGTTAAAGCTTCACCAGCAGCAATTTCTTGTCCTTGGCTGACAATCAGTTCAGGTCCAGCAGGGATTTTATCAACTACAGTATCTTCCTCAGTGTCAATTGAGACTTCGTAGCCTCCTGCTTCTGCTTCACTGATGCTAGCAATTGTTCCAGTTACAGAAGCTTTAAATTCATTATTATTGCTGGGATCGCCTGTAGGATAAACTTGTCCTCGTCCACGGTTAGCACCTAAGTGAACTTGGTACTTACCAAAGTTGATATTTTTATCAGTTTTAGGATCGGGAGCAAGTACAGGGAAGACAATCTCTTGATATTGTTCTCCAGGTAAAGGTCCAACAATATAAACATTGTCTTGGTCTTCTCTATACTGTTGGAAATATAGTCCGCCGACTTTTTCCTTCATTTCTTCAGGAATACGGTCTTCAGGTGCAATTTTAAAGCCTTCTGGTAGCATTAGGACTGCACCAACGTTTAAACCACCCTTAGAGCCGTCTCCTAATACTTGTTGACTCTCTAAGTCGTAAGGAATTTTTACTACTGCTTCAAAAACGCTGTCGGGTAATACCGCTTGAGGAATTTCAATTTCTGCGGGTTTCTGTGCTAGGTGACAGTTAGCACAAACAATTCTGCCTGTAGCTTCTCTAGGGGTTTCAGGGGCAGTCTGCTGCGCCCAAAAAGGATAGGCTGATGCAGCTTGAGGTATAGCTAAATCACTAGCTAAAAAGATAGCAATAGTTGCGATCGCCAGAATAACTGTTTTAGTTACAGTCTCTTTTACAAAACGTCCTACTGCCAATGGTGCAGGTATTCTCATCTCTTTTGTCAACAATTTTCCAATTACAAAATATTACTAATGGCTTGTTTCGGTAAACTAAGCCCACCAAGGATTATCTCCAGTACGGAAATCGGTTTCTGTCCAGGTGCTAAATACTAGCTTGTCATCTTCAGTCACATCTGCATGAGCCAAAGCTAAAGAAAGGGGTGCAGGACCTCTAACTACTTTGCCAGTTTCGTTATACTGAGAGCCATGACAAGGACACATAAATTTATTCTCACTAGCATTCCAGGGAACAACACAACCCAGGTGAGTACAGACTGCGTTGATTCCGTAGTTAGCGATCGTACCATCTCCTTGTACTACTACATAAGTAGGATCGCCTTTTAGTCCTTGAGCTAAACTGCGATCGCCAGAAAGATGATCTGTTAAATACTCACTGACGATAATGTCATTACCTAGAGCATCTTTAGCGTTAACACCACCACCAGCACCACCGCTAGAAGGAGGAATAAAGTACTTTACTACTGGATACAATGCTCCCAAAGCTACTCCTGTAATTGTGCCAAAGGTGAGCAAGTTCATAAATTGTCTGCGCCCCATATCTGGGACATCAGAAGAGCTTGAAATTTGAGCCATAACTAAATGTCAATTGTATATTTTTGTAAACTAATGTAAGGACAAGATCATCTTTTAGTCAATTTTCTGCTGGATGATTAAATCCCGATAAATGAATCTTTAGCAGAGTTGCAAAGTTTCTTGTCTTTAAAAAGATTAACAACTACTGTATTAAATTATTACAGAATTTGAGTACCGATCCTTCCGAAAGACCATTTTATCAACAAAAAAATTGAGTTCATGGTTCATGGGGAGATTGGAAACCCTTTTTAAACCTTTTTTAAGAGAGAATTTTGCAAAATCAGTTATGACAGGAACAGACTTACGAGATATTTTACGGAAAAAATGGGGCTATTCTTTTGATGTGCAGTTACGGAAAGTCAAAGGGAAGATATATGTTCAGGTGATGTGGCGTTATTTAGAGCAAGCTTCTTTTCCTCTATCAGAAACAGAATATCTCGAACATTTAGATGCAGTTGCTAATTATCTTAATGCTTGGGGCGGAGTGGAACAGGTAATAGATTTTATTACTCGAACTCGTGAAAAACCCCGTTTAGGTAAGGCTGTTAGTATTCCCCTTGACCTAGGGGAACGCGCTTCCGAGTGGATTATTGATTAGTGGCTAATTCATTACATGAGAAATAAAATATTGATCTACTTTCTTCTTTTATCTAAGTGACGATAGACATCCCGAATATCTACATCATGATGAGCTAACGCTACTAAAGTGTGATAAAACAAGTCTGCCACTTCTGATGCGATCGCATCCTTGTCATCATCTTTACACGCCATAACTACTTCTGCTGATTCTTCCCCAATTTTCTTCAGGATTTTATTATCGCCTCCCTCTAGAAGCTTACAAGTGTAAGAACTTTCAACAGGATTGTTTTTGCGATCGCGAATTACCTTGAATACTTCTGATAACATATCTGCTGGAGGAGTATCTTTGCTGTCTGCTACTTGATGGAAGCAACTTCTTTCTCCTGTATGACAAGCAATATCTCCTATCTGTTCTATCGTTACCAGCAACGCATCGCTATCACAGTCGTAACGGATACTTTTCACTTTCTGAATATGTCCCGATGTTGCACCTTTGTGCCATAATTCTTGTCGGGAGCGACTCCAATACCAAGTTTCCCCTGTTTCAAGAGTTTTCTGTAAAGATTCCCGATTCATCCAAGCCATCATCAATACTGTACCATCAAGATAATCTTGTGCGATCGCTGGTACTAATCCTTGTTCGTTGTAGCGGATTTGATCTAAAGGAATTGCTTGAGATAAAGACATTATTGTAATCGAGATTGTTGAGCAGGCAGAATACACTAGTATATTACAAGTCAAAAGTCAAAAGTCAAAAGTATTGATTGGTAAAGGTTTTATAATTTTTGGACTGGTCACTTATTTCCGCAGCGCTGCAATAGTACGATCACTACTAATTCTCTTTTTGAGTTTTGGGAAAAATCGCTCTCTGAGCTTTGAGTTGATAGTACTAGTAACAATTTAATTATCAAAAAAATACGTAAGTAATTTTTTGTGATTTTAGATTTCACTGAGTTGTTTTCACTGACTTGTTTTCAATTAATTGCTTTATAAAAGATAAATGAATTATCCGAGTTTTTACTTTTGTATTTTATATTTTAATTTATTATTATTAATATATTATTGTATTATTGTTACTTATTACTACTCTATAAAAAGCAGCAATAAATAACAATAAAAAATTAAGGAGAAAGTCATGTTGAATTATTGCGGAAGCGTCGTCTTAATGGCAGGGAGAGAAATTGCAAGTTATGACGGAAGCGTCATAATAAGCATAACAGCAATTGTTGCAGCCTCGGTAACGATATTAGGAATAGTAGCAATACTGATGACTATGCTGGCTAATGCTGATACCAAAACTAAAGTCAATGTCGATCCCAAAAAGCCTTCTATTTCTATGGAATTGGAAAAATCCCAATTGTCCAAAAAACAAGACGGCTGCTTATTGGCACAAAACAACCGCCTAATTGGCGATAATAAATAGCTTGGGGAGCTATTTATTCGTGTATTCATTTAAAAGCTTTGGACGACAAGCCCGTCGGTTCAAAGCTTTTCTATACTATCTTTAGAATGTTAATATTTTGGGAACCCACCAGACAACTTTACTTATTAGGGGTGTAGGGGTTTTACTTATTGGAAGTAACGTTCTTTTGGACTTTGGACAAAAATAGATTTTTATCAAAGAAGCAGAAACCAGATTATATCCTCTAATATTTTCAGAATCTCAAGGTTGGGTTGCTGATTATGTTCGACTTAGATTTAAGGCAATTAAACTTGCCTAGTTCGAGAAGTCCAGTGTTGAGGTAGGTAATAGGTAATATAGCGTTTCTCGGACTCATGAGGTACAGTAAAAAATTCTGTACCTCACCAGTATGAGAACTGCTATAAGACATCCTTTCTTGAACTACTTTAAATACTTTGACAACTCGAATTAAATGCTCAACAAAAATTCGATTAGATGATAAAGCTTTATTTTCTTGCTTTTGACTCTCCGTTAATTCTCCATTCTTAATAAATATTGTTTATATGCAAACCGACACCATAAATATTGAAAGATACAAATATTTTTTAATTATTGATCTTGAAGCCACTTGTAGCGATACCAAACAAATATCTCGGCGAAAAATGGAAATTATAGAAATTGGCGCAGTAATGGTAGAAGCTGAAAATCTAAATATTGTAAGTGAGTTTCAAACCTTTATTAAGCCTGTTCGTAATCCTATTTTGACTGACTTTTGTACCAAATTAACAGAAGAAACTATTGAAAAATTAGTCAAATTAAGGGGAGCATCCCATTTTGGCAAATCCATCGAGCAAACTAACGAGAATACTGGGGTTTCAAAGCATAATTGAAAGTGTTATGTGCAAAAATGGGATGCTCCCAAATTAACTGGTAGTAGTTCTAAAAGTGAATTATTTCGTAGATCCATTGTATTAATGGAAATAGCAGCAGAAGCGAAACAAAAAGGCGAAAAAATAGTGATTGCAGATAAAGATAGAAATCCTAAAATCGAGATTGTTATTTAGATTAATAACTCAATAAGTTTATGAGTGATTCTTCTCAACAATCTGATAAAGATGATTCTTTTTTTACTCTATATATTTCGGATCGCCTTAATAATTTAACTTTTGGGGAGTTTGAGGGGCTATAAGTCCCGCTCCGGATACTGTTGGCGAATGTGCTACAGGCAATCTTACACAAAGTATTATCAACGGCTAAAGTTAGGATTTTTCGTTATTGTAGTACTACTAACTTCAGTAAAGATTACTTTCGCCAACAGTATCTTCACTCGTTCCTCGTGGTCAGCTTCGCGCTTCTCGCGGAGCGAGATCGGCTACGTGCTGTACAACAAATAATTAGGTAAACTT
>JASJEK010000305.1 GCA_030064915.1 Xenococcaceae cyanobacterium MO_234.B1 | reverse complement strand
GATCAAGCTTTGAGTCCAAGGATCGAGGTCAATTAAAGGCTGCACGTTTGGCTTTGGAGAAATGGATGAAAGGGTTTCTTGTTGAATTGAGTTCAACACAGATTTGACTAAAAGCCAGCGATCGCTAATTGGTAATTGCAATGCTTGATTTTGCAATTCTTGAAACGTCATGAAAACTCTCCTTAAAGCTTTCTTCTCTTAATTGTAAATTACTCTGCTTTGAGATTTGATTTGATGCAACTGGATAGTCAGACTAAGATCGCCAGAATTTATTGGTAACAACAGAAAATTATTAGAATGATGCGTTGCTCCCGCAAACGCACCCTACGAGCTCTGCGATCGCACTTAGAGTCATTGATTTAGAGTTTATATGTTAGAAATTACACATCAAAATAAAAATGAAGAGTTTAATTCTTTTGGTTTCTTTATAATTAGGCCTAAAACTCTTTTTTTCTCTCCTTACTTATTTGTTTGAGTGTGTAACTCCTAATTCGTTTTTAGAATAAACCAAATAGTTTTCTTTTGGGCTTATCTGTTAATTCTTCTTCAATTGCTATTTGATATGTGCTAAATCCTCTTGCGCATTCAATGACAATTTGAAATGGTCCTGTCCAGTTGTTGACGATACGACAGTAAGCATCGCTGTCAACGTTATCGTCTATATCGATGAGATTTCCATTTTCATCAAAAACATATAGATCAAAGTCTACACCTGGTTCGTGAGCATGAACAAAAATATTGTATATTTTTTGACCTGTTAGTATTACTTCCAAACTATCAGATTCCCCAGGACCAAGTGGACCTAAAACTTCGGAAGTTGCGATTGTAGTTGTCATAATCTTTGCCCTCCTAATCTAGCCTTCCACCTTCATGGTATAGCTGCATGATTAAAATAATTATTATTTGTATAAAATATTTGTATTTTATGTAATAATCAAGAGCTTTTTTTTTCAGAATAAACAAGCGAAAAAAATAAGGTTTATCGATTATTCCCACTTACTACAATCAACAGGATATTTTGGGTTTGATGCTTTGTCTTTCTTTAACTCCTCAATATACTTTTGATTTTCTTTTCCGTCTTTCCTGTAGGTTGCTTGTTCCCAAAAACAGGCAGATTTTATTTGTTCAGAGGTTAGGTTTTTAGCTCCAATAAGGCAAGTTTTCTTCAGGTTAACTCTCCAAAGCTTAGCGCCTAACATATGAGCTTCACTCAATTTTCCTTCACTCAAATTAGCGTCACTCAGGTTAGCTTTCCTCAGGTGAGCTCCTCTTAAGTTAGCTCTCTGTAGATGAGCTCCTCCTAGGTTAGCTCTCCACAGCTTAGCTCTCTCCAGTTTAGCGTCCCTCAGATTAACTTCACTTAAATTACTGTCCCACAGATTAGCCTCATTCAAATCAGCGTTCCACAGCGTAGCTCTCTTCAGGTTAGCTCGCACCAAGTTAGCTTTCCTCAGTTCAGCTACCAACAGGTCGGCTTCAGTCAGGTTAGCTCCCCACAAGTAAGCTATCTCAAGGTTAGCTTCTCTCAGCTTAGCCCCTCTCAGGTTAGCTCCTCTCAAGTTTGATCCTCTCAGGTTAGCTCCCCACAGGTTAGCTTCTCTCAGGTTAGCTCCTCTCAGATTAGCTCCTCTCAGGTTTATTCTTGATAGGTTGGCATTTTTTAAGATAAAAGCACAAAGCTCGGCATCGTGTAAGAAATTTAATATTCTTGCCTGGAACTCCTTATCACCTTCTAACCTTCTCAGTATTGTGATTGTTTTTATTCTTGCTACATCGCGCACAGGATTATCACTATCTAAAAAGTTTAATTCATCATTGGGAAATAGTTCTTTTCTGAGTTCCTTATCCAGCAATAACTTAGCCATACTATCTAGGTAAGCTTGTATCGCTTCTTCAGATGAATTCTTTTTCGCTATTTCTCTTTCAAGTTCAGCTTGTTCCTCAGCCCTTTTCTTTTCTCTCTGTTGAAACTGATACCCCAAAACAGCTATCAAAATAGGAACAGCAAGTGTGCCAGCTAACTCTAACCAATCCCAAAGTGTTTTTCCAGATTGAAATTTTATGGTTTCGGTAAATGAACCAGTTTTATCCTTCTTCTGTCTAGTTTCTTCTCTCGTAGTGCTTTCACAAAATCCAGTCCAGTCACACTTAAGGGTTTTAGCTCTATTGACAACAATCGGAGTAATCCCAAAAGCTCCAACAATAAATAAAGAAACCAAAACAGCTCTTATCAGTAATAAACGCCAATTAGGAGTCAGTGGTGACAACCAATTACTTTTTTGCTTCTTATCATTGCTCATGTTTAGGAGTTGACAATTAATAACTTCGCTTTTTTTGGAGAGGGTAATGAACAGTATTTTCGACAAAGAGTTTTAAAGGTATATTCTATTCTGCTTTGACAATTGTCCCACGATCGCCCCTCAAAATCTCTGCTGCATCTTCTAACTTGCCAATTCCTGCCATACCTCCTGTACCCTCAACAAAACGACAAGCTGCATCTACCTTCGGTTGCATTGAACCAGGAGCAAAGCTATAGTTGCGTAACTGCTGTGGAGTTGTCCCATGTATTGGTTGTGCTTCTGGGGTACTCCAGTTAACGTAAACTGCATCTACATCAGTCAATAGTAGTAACGCATCCGCTTGTAACTCTGTTGCCAGTAATGCTGTCGCTAAATCCTTATCGATAACGGCTTCAACCCCACGGATACTCCCTGCTGGGGTAACAATAACAGGGATGCCACCACCGCCAGCACAGACTACTAATGCTCCCACTTTTACTAGTAACCGAATTGTCGGCAATTCTAAGATTCGCTTGGGTTCGGGAGAGGGAACAACGCGACGATAGACATTGCCGTCGGCAGCAACTGCCCAACCTCTTTCTTGGGCTAACTGTTTAGCTTCTGTCTCTGAATAAACCGCACCGATCGGTTTAGTAGGACAAGCAAAAGCAGGATCGCGGGGATCTACTTCGATCTGGGTGAGAAGAGTAACTATTGGTTGTTCTGGTAGTTGATTGCAGAGTTCTTGTTCAATTAAATAACCGATCGCCCCTTCTGTCTCCGCATCTAAAACATCTAGGGGATAGGGTTTAACTTGCTTGTAGGCTTCAGCTTGCATTGCCAGAAGTCCTACCTGGGGTCCATTCCCGTGGGTGACTACTACTCGATGTTCTCTAGCAACTTCAGCGATCGCTTTGGCTGCCAGCCGAATATTCTGTCGCTGTATTTCTACTTCTGGAGGTTGACCTCGCCTAATTAGGGCATTACCTCCCAAGGCAATAACTACTAGCATAAGCTGTCACTGATTTAAGGTTTTTGTGTGGGCAGGGGGAGCGAGAAAGCGGAGGAAGCAGAGGGAGAAAGATATTTATTTTTAATAAAAAGATATGCAGAATAACAATGCAAATCAGCTTAATTGTCTATTATCCCAATTTGTTACTAGCGAGAAACTGCTCGATTTGGTCTGAAAGACTCGGTTTGCCCATCTCAGCAAATTCATAGCGAGCGCGTACTACTGGCTTGTTAAGCTTCATCAGAGAACTAAGATTGCTGGGAGTGGCTGCTACTACTACGTCAGCTTCCGCATTGTTAATAGTTGCTTCCAGTGCTTTCAGTTGGGCGGGAAAATAACCCATAGCTGGCAATACTGGACCAATGTGAGGATAGCGGGCATAAACTTCAGCAATTTCGGGAACCGCATAAGCTCTAGGATCGACAATTGCTGCTGCCTGGGCGCGGGTAGCAGCTACATAACCTGCGCCATAGGACATCCCGCCATGAGTGGTAGTCGGGCCATCCTCTACTACTAACACACGGCGATTTCGCACGGCTTCTGGATTGTCTAATTGGATTGGGGAAGCACCACGAACAATCACTGCTTTGGGATTAACTCTCTTGACTGTATCGCTAACTCTCTGTACGTCCGCATCCGCTGCCGAATCGACTTTAGCCACGATCGCAATGTCTGCCATTCGCAAGACTACTTCCCCTGGGTGGTGAGTAGTTTCATCTCCAGGGCGCAAGGGATCGACTAAGACAAGGTGTAAATCGGGTTTAATGAAAGGAAAGTCATTGTTCCCACCATCCCAGAGGATCATATCTGCTTCTTGTTCGGCTTGCTGGACAATCAATCCATAATCAACTCCGGCATAAACTATGTTGCCGACCTCTAGATGGGGTTCGTATTCTTCCCGTTCCTCAATTGTACATTCAGCTACATCTAAATCTGCTTTGGTGGCAAACCGTTGCACCACTTGCTTTTCTAAATCTCCGTAAGGCATAGGATGACGGATAACTGCTACCCGCAAACCTTTTTGTCTCAGTAACTTAGAAAGCCAACGGGTAGTTTGAGACTTACCACAACCAGTCCGTACCGCAGAAACAGCAATTACGGGTACTTGGGCTGGCAACATGGTTCGTTCTGGTCCCAAAAGTAAGAAATCTGCCCCCGCCACCATTGCCCGAGATGCTAAATGCATGACTTCAGCGTGAGTCAGATCGCTATAGGCAAACAATACACAATCTATTTGTTCTCGACGACAAAGAGATTCTAATTCTGTTTCCTCAACTATAGTAATACCTTCAGGATAAAGAGAACCCGCAAGACTGGCTGGATAGCGACGGTTAGCAATGCCCGAAATTTGCGCTGCAGTAAATGCCACTACTTCCACTTCTTTGTCATGACGGTACACTTGATTAAAATTATGAAAATCTCGACCTGCTGCCCCCATAATGACAATTCTAGTAGGCGGTCTCGGCTTCCCCAAGGCACTGCGCGATCGCTTTTGACTCTCCATGAAATTGCTCCTTTATTTGATGACTAGATTGAGAAAGGAAAAAAATGTACTTTACACCATTGTTTAACCAGCTGTTTAACCAGCAGTTCCCACGATCAAAGTAACGAAACTACTTGAAGAACTTGTGAAGAAGACCTACGGGGCGCAAATCTTCAAGGAAAAAAAACTAAGAGAAGCAAAAAACCTAACCCCTAAACAAATAGAATCATGATTAAATAAACTAGACAAGCTCGATCTTGCTTTTAATTATGACTGCTACGATTCCTTTCGTTAAACCTATTAGTCAAATTAGACTGGCTCCTGGTAGCACAGTTACCATTGTGAATGTAAGCTGGCAAGAATTTGAATCGATGTTGGAGGAATTGGGAGAAAATCGTAGTGCCAGATTAAGCTACAGCAAAGGTACTTTAGAAGTTATGGTTCCCCTACCCGAACATGAAAGACCAAAGGAACTAATTTCAGACATTGTTAAAACCTTGTTGAAAGCAAATAGTAGAGGATATGAACCTTTTGGTTCAACTACTTTTAAACAAGAAGGAACAGCAGGGGTAGAACCAGATGCTTGCTTCTATATCCAAAATTATCAACGTATGATTAGTCGTCGTCGCCTACAGCCAGATGACCCACCACCAGATTTAGCCATTGAATGTGATGTCACTTCTAAAACTACTCTCGAAGCTTATGAAGCAATTAAAGTCCCCGAATTATGGGTTTATGACAGTGGCAAGCTAACTATCTACATTCTCAAAAATGAAAACTACGTCAAGTCAGATATTAGCCCCACATTCCCCCATATTTCCCTGAATCAGATTATACCTGCTGCTATTGAACGCTCTTGGCAGGTGGGAAGCGTTCAAGCACTAGAAGAGTTGGAAGCTAAGATTAGATGACAAGATAGTAGATGTCTATTTTTATGAACTACTCATCCCAAACTAGCGTTTGGAACGAGTTTCTGACGCTTCTTTGCCCCTAGTTGCCTCATACTTCCGCACAAGGTAGAGCTAGGCGACTCCACATCTGAAGAGGTAAGTTCCTTACCCCTAGCATCCTGAAGCATTACCATAGCTGCTGCAACATCCCTATCGCAAGTATAAGAACATTTTTGGCAACTATGAATACGCTCAGATAGCTCTTTTTTCTTTTGATGACCGCAATTAGGACAAGTTTGAGAAGGCTTGAGTATATGGCATGGAACTTCGATGTAGAATCCTCCAGCCTCAGTAACCTTATACTGAATTAGGCTTTTGAGGTTGCCAATACCGACATCCAACAAGGAACGGTTTAGTCCTGTTTTTTGCTTTCTCCTCTTACTCCCCTTTTTAGCTTTACGGGTCATCCCTTGGAGATTTAGTTTTTCTGTAGCTACCAGGCTATTACAGCTAACGATCTGTGTAGCTACTTGATGCTGCCAGTCTTGTCTTTGTCTGGCTACTTTGGCTTGTATCTTGGATACAGCCTTGTTGGCTTTTTTCCAGCGACGGGAAGCTCTAATACGCTTTCTCCCGTTGGGCGGTCTTTTTCTTCTACTTTTCTTGGCTAGTCGATTAACTTTTTCTTGAGCTTGTTTGATAAACCTGGGATTATCAATTACCTCACCATTGGAGTCGGCAACAGCACTTATTGTGCCAAAGTCTAGACCGATAGCACCTTTGTCTGTTTGTATTCGACTAGGGACGCAATCAACAGTTATCGAGGCATACCACTTACCTTGCTTGAACAAGATGGTACAAGTTTTGGGAGTTCCCCAATCACGAGCTTGTCCGCGCATTTTGATGTCACCTAAGTTGGTTAACTTAAGATAACCATTCTTGCCCTCTGTACAAGCTTTCCATCCTGCCCTACAGGGATAAGTCCAACCCTTATAGCGTCGGTTTGCCTTGAACCTCGGATAACCAGATTTGAGTTTAAAGAACCTTTGGAAAGCAAAGTCAACTCTTTTTACAGTTGCCTGAAGTGCATGACTACCAAGCTTTTTATACTCATGCCAACACTCTTTGAATGCTGGTAGAGCATTTTGTTGGTCGAAGTAATTAATTGATTTTCCAAATTTCTGATAACTAGTTCGACGATGTTCTACACAGGCATTGTATAAGTAACAATGAAGTCGCTTCCACTCAAAAAGTTGTTTTTCTTGAGCAGCCCTGCCTTCGGTGGGGGAGCAGGGAGAGAAGAATATAACTCAAGAGAAAATATACAAATAATTTTGCTTACCTACTTATATAGTCCTAAAGTACCAAAAAGCAATAACAAATTTAGGAATAGAGATCGAGGTAATAACAATAGTCAATTATCTACTATTTAAGTGTAAGCAATTTAATCTCTAACCAATTCAGGAGCAATTAATCATGAAACTTCGCACTATCTCAACTCTGGCAGCTTTATCTTTAGCCATTCCTCTTGGTAGTTATGCCATTAAATCCCAGGCTCAAACAGATTATACATTCTCAGAAACTAACACAACTATCATGAGCCAAAGACCTTCAGAAGCAGGTCCCTACCGACGTGGAAAAGATAAGGGACAAAGAATCGAAAGAATGATACAACAACTTGATCTTACCCCTGAACAAACAGAACAAATCAACGCTATTAGAGAAGAATCTCGCAGCGAAAATGAAGCTTTAAAGCA
This sequence comes from Xenococcaceae cyanobacterium MO_234.B1, assembly GCA_030064915.1. GTDB lineage: Bacteria > Cyanobacteriota > Cyanobacteriia > Cyanobacteriales > Xenococcaceae > JASJCP01. Next base: position 1,848 of record JASJEK010000305.1, on the reverse strand, counting down.
AGAAATAAGATCAAATCGGCAACAAATGCAGTCTTTACTAGCTAGCGATGCTTCTAGCAACGAATTAAGGCAACAACATCAACAAATGCAACGTTTGCATCAACAAATGGGCGATCGCAGATTTGAAACTATGTTACAAATTCGGGAAGTTCTCACCCCAGAACAAAGAGCTAAAATGGCTGAATTAATCAGCAATCGTTCAGAATCTCGTGGTTTTCGTCGTTTACATTAGATTTTGTCGGTTAGGCAATACCAACTTTATAATAGACCTTTCTTGTTGCCTGGAAGGAGAAAAACTTGAAACGTTGCTTGCTGTGAATGAAGATAAATTAGACTTTCTCCTGCACCATCACCGCCAAATTCGGGTGATTGGTTTTGATGATGCTCCTTTTCTGCGTCATACAAGGGAGGCTGTCGCTGTAGCTGGAGTAGTTTGTGCCCTGACTCGTTTTGAAGGAATGTTGTGGGGACATATACAAGCTGACGGATGGGATAGCACCGAGCAATTGAGCCAAATGCTGCTAGCGAGTAAATTTCATCCTCAACTACATCTAGTCTTGTTAGATGGGATTGGCATGGGGGGCTTGAATTTGATTGATTTGCCTTTATTAGCCCAACAAGTACAATTACCCTGTGTCGCTGTCATGAGAAAATTCCCTAAGTTGGAGAAAATGAAATCAGCCATCTCTCTTTTGCCTCATCCAGAAAAAAGGTTACAAATCTTAGCCAAAGCGGGAGAAATTCAGGTTCAGCCACCCTTTTTTTTTCAAGTCTGTGGGCTGAGTGCAGAGCTTACAGTTAGGGTATTGCAACGCTTAACAGATCGAGGAAATGTACCAGAAGCTTTAAGATTAGCTCATTTGATTACTTCTGCTGTTATGAACGGGGAAAGTGGAAACCGTGCTTAATGCTTATATCTTGCACCAAAGTTTTAATCTATTTTCATAACATAAATTATGAGCGATCGCAATTTTGAATTAAAGCCTTTTTCCCAATCAGAATTGGTACCAGATATCTACATTACAGGGAAAGTATCTAGACAAGATAATAACTTGATAATTAACTACTTCCTGGAAGGGGATTTATCTATTCTTACCATTCCCTCAAAGGTAATAAATCCTGAACGTAAAGATGAATTATGGCAAGAAACTTGCTTTGAGTTTTTCCTTACTATCCCAAATAGTAGCAATTACTGGGAATTTAATCTTTCTCCTTCAGGAAATTGGAATATTTACCATTTTGACGACTATCGTCAAGGAATGAAAGAAGAAACTACTTTTCAGACTCTCCCTTTCACCATAAAACAAAATAATAAGAATTTAAAACTGTATCTTACTCTGGACTTAGAGCCAATTATTCCCCCAGAAAAAGATTTAGCAATGGGAATTAGTACCGTCATAAAAACCCAATCGGGAAATATAAGTTACTGGGCACTAATTCATCCCCACCCAGAAGCTGATTTTCACAGCCGAGACAGTTTTGTGGTTAACTTAGAGAATTAACAAAGTAATAAATGTTAATTTAATCTTGATTTCCTCACAAAACTCTCAATTAGTGCCCTACATAACATTAATGGCTAATTTTTTGCTCCACAATCAACTGATGGGCAATTATACAGAGGACAAGCCTCAATTTTTACTATATAGAGATTAATCCTAATGGGTTATGAAACCTTTGATTATTGTTTGTGGTTTAGGTCGCACTGGATACAAAATATATAACTTACTGCAACAACAAGGGGCGGAAGTGGTAGGAATAAGCGATCGCCCGATGACTTTACAGGATCGAGAAAAGCTGATTATTGGTGATGCTCGTTCTCCTGCTATTCTCGTCAAAGCAGGAATTAGA
>JASJEK010000062.1 GCA_030064915.1 Xenococcaceae cyanobacterium MO_234.B1 | reverse complement strand
ATCCCGTAGGACTTGAGGCTACTTTTATTTCGTGAAGATTTCCGCTTATTATTTATCTTTTTTGTAAATATAATTGGAGACGCGCATTCCTAAAAGGCTGCATGCGGAATTCACGCACCGCACTTTAAACGCCCCGTCTCCCCCTAACTCTAATCGGGTTTAGCAGGGCGTCTCCTGCGCTAAGAAAGATGGAAGTCGGTGGGGTACTGGCAATGGGAAACTTCTATTTTTAGTTATGTTCCTTTAACTTAAATATGAGAAACAATTTGGTATTATTCAAGTTCCTAAACTCCGCAAAAAAGCGACTAAAGCTCTGTTATACTTGCCTCTCATACGCTGTTTAAGCTCTTGGGGGGTAAAGTATTCGGGCCAGTGACTCTCACTATAATCGGGGATTACATCTTTTAACTCATTTAGCCAAGAGTCGTCTGTTTCATAACCGTATTCGATAAGGTCTTCGGCGATCGCGTTTTCCCCATGTAGTTTTAGTTGTCCCGCCACTCGTGGCAGATGGTTACGCCATTTACCCACACTGGTGGAAGCTACTGGACGCATACCACGTAGAGCGTCAAGAGACTGTTTTGATGGTTTGGCAAACTCATGATAGCGACTAAAATCACCCCGTTTTTTTAAAAAAGGCATTCGCTCCATCAAGTATTCTTGAACTTCATCAGGCTTGCTTACTAAATCTTCGTAACGCACGGTCATAAATCGCGGATGATGCTGTAACTTACGTCCATAAGGAGTATAAGCTTTCCAATAACGGAGCGTTGACCAGTAGCGATCGGGGTCTTTTCGATGTTTACTAGTAATTGTATCGCGGGGATCTCGCAACATATAAATTACATATAAATTCGAGAGCAAGTGCAGCATCGGCTCTACAACTAAAATATCCCTAGGACGCTTAGTCAGGAATATATTAGCTGGCTGATTAGGTCGAGTATAGATAGGATCTTCATGTTCTGTATAAGCATCTATATCAAAACAAGCGATCGCCATTTCTGCCATAAGTGTTGTACCAGTTCGCGGGCCACATCCTACGATGTGTATTCTTATTTTTGCTCTATTATTCCTTAACATATTTATTTAACATATTTATTTAATCTCAATAGTAGCTATTAGAAGCTAGTACTTTGAGTAATTAAAGTACTAACTCCTGGCAAATTGCGCCTGATGTGGATTAGCTTTGTTCATATTAACTTCTAGAAACTAGCTAATGGCTAACAGCTTTTAAGATACTTTTACCTCAGGACAATTTACACCAGACGCAAATTACAATTCTTCTCTGTCTCGGTTTTGTCTCTTTGTCGATCTTAAGATTTAATTGTCAAAGAAAAGATAGATCAATAGATCAATGGATAACAATCCCTTAGTCAGTATTATTATTAACAACTATAATTACGGTTCTTTTCTCGCTGAAGCAATCGATAGTGCTTTGAACCAAACTTATTCTACCGTAGAAGTTATTGTTGTTGATGATGGTTCTACAGACAATTCGCGAGAAATTATTGCCAACTACAAAGATCAAATTATTCCCCTACTACAAGAAAATGGAGGACAAGCTTCAGCTTATAATGCAGGGTTTGCTGCCAGTTCGGGAGAAATTATCTGCTTTCTCGACTCTGACGATTGGTTTCTCCCTGAAAAAGTAGCTCTTGTCGTCAAAGAGTTTCAAGCAGACTCAGAGATTGGCTGGTGTTTTAATACACTAAGATTAGTCAACGACAAAACCAACAAAGAGATTGGTCTAACTCGTCAGAATGGTGTAGGGAAATGTGACTTTCGTGACTTAGTTAAACAAGGAACTCCTCTCTATGTTCCTCCTTCTTCTGGTTTATGCTTTCGGCGTAGTCTCCTAGCCCAAATTATTCCCATACCAGAGGTATTTATCAACGGTGCTGATGGCTATCCCATGAAAGCTGCTCCCGTCCTAAGTCCTGGTTTTATGATGGAACAAGCTTTAACTATAATGCGGGTACATGGTAGTAATAATTCTACCTTGCGCCAAGATCGACCACAATTGCAAACTAAGAATATAGTAAACGCCTATTTTTTGAGAGCTAAATTTCCCCAGTTAGCAAAAATATGTAATCGGATGTTTGCTAGAGGTTTGAGTGCTTACTGGAAATACAAAGTAATTTATATTCGTTACGGCGTTCCTTATGATAATCCTCAAGAACTAATTAAGAAGTATTTTACTTATCTAACTTGGAAAGAAAAAGTCGCAATTCTTTTCAAAGCCACCTATTATAGTTTTCCTGAAAAAGCTCCTGATTCTAATAATCTCGCTCTTAGATAGACTATAAGAATAGTGTGGCCAAAATTGGCGATACTATTATACTACTATTATAGTATATTTGCTCTAATTAATTGCGGTTTGATATCTATAGACAGATGAATCGATACATTTCCATCATGTAGGAGTAATTCATGAATTGCCCCTACGAATATAACAACTTCAATGACTACTAAATTCAATGACAGCACAACCTCTGGTAAGTATTATCATTAACAATTATAATTATGGTCGCTTTCTACCTACAGCTATTGACAGTGTCTTAAACCAAACTTATTCTTCTCTGGAAGTTATAGTCGTAGATGACGGTTCTACTGATAATTCCCAGGAGATTATTCGTAACTATGGCAACAAGATAGTTGCCGTGTTAAAAGAAAATGGCGATCATGCTTCTACCTTTAATGCAGGATTTTCTGCTTCTCAAGGAGAGATTGTTTGTTGTTTAGATGCTGATGATCGGTTTCTTCCCGAAAAAATCACTCAAATTGTTGATATTTTTAATTCTCATCCAGAGATTAGTTGGTGTTTTCATCCGCTCAAATTAGTCAGTCCTGAAACAGAAGCTGTTTTAGGTATTACTCGTTCCTTTCCCCAGCTAAATGAGGATATCTCGACTTTATGCGATTTTCGGTCACAGTTGAGGAAAGGTAAATTGTCTTTTTACGCACCTTCAACCTCTGCTCTTTGTTTTCGACGTAGTCTCTTAAAACAAATTTTACCAATGCCAGAGATACTCAAACAAGCTGCGGATCGTTACTTAACGTATAGTAGTCTCTTTCTCAGTCCAGGTTTTTTTCTCAATCAAGAGTTAACGATTCAGGGAATACATCATAGTAATGACGGTACTCTCAGGCAAGGTCAAAAATTTAGACAGCGTAAAGCTCGTAATCAACTAGCAGCAGCTTATTGGCTACGGTCAAAATTTCCAGAATTAGCTAAGTTAACTAATCGCTTGTTTGCCAGAGGTTTTAGTTATTATTTGTTCAATGGAGTTCAAGAAACAGAGGAAAGAGAACTAATTGACAGTTATCACAAAAGTGTTGCTTTATCAGAAAGGTTAACTATTATTTTTATGGCTATCTACCATAGTCGTCCCTGGAAAAAAAATCAATTGTATAAGGAAGTAACTAAAGCTAAAAGCTAAAGGCTTAAGAGCCAATAGCTTTTAGCTAAGATGAATAAAGCTAATCAAAATTAGGCGTAAATTAATTAATAGGCATCCTGTAATTCGTAGAAATCAGGGGAAATATAGTCTTTGCGTAAAGGCCAACCAATCCAATCTTCAGGCATTAAAATTCGCTTGAGATTAGGATGACCTTCATAAACAATGCCATACATATCATAGCTTTCTCGTTCTTGCCAGTCCGCAGACTTCCAAATCCAATAGACAGAAGGTACTTTAGGATTATCCCGAGGCAGAAAAACTTTGATTCTGACTTCTTCAGGAGAGTCTGCATTATCGCTAACCTTAATCAAATGATAAAAGCTAACGAGATTTTTGCCTGCTCCTTCATCATAAGCCCCCTGACATTGAAGATAGTTAAAACCATAAGCATATAAAGCACTAGCTATAGGAATTAAAAAATCTGCTTCAATTTTAATTAACTCCACACCACTAGCATCTGCTTCTAGGGCTTCGTTATCAAAACCATTTTCAGTAAGCCAGGTTGAAACTGGACCTGCCTTAACTATTTGGGAAGTTTCAGTAGTTTCTGGAGTTGTTTCTTCCGCCACTTTATACCTCCTCTGACTGTACTTCTTGTATAGCTTCCTTAACAGGCATTCCCATTCCTTGAGTTAGCTCTTTGGGTGGGTTTTGCCAAGTTGCTGATTGGAGATACTTCCCTGTCAGAATCGGCTCAACTACTTTCATATTATGAGTAGTACTGTAGTAGCGGTGGGTTTGCTCTACCATCGCAGCCCTTTCTTGAAGAGTCTCGTTAGCTACTTTCTTTCTCAATTTAATGACGGCATCAAAAATAGCTTCCGGACGGGGAGGGCAACCAGGAATATATAGATCTACTGGAATTAGTTTATCAACTCCTCTAACCGTACTAGGAGAATCTACACTAAACATTCCCCCAGTAATAGTGCAAGCACCCATGGCAATTACATATTTAGGGTCTGGCATTTCTTCGTAGAGACGAACTAGGGCAGGGGCCATTTTCATGGTAATTGTGCCTGCGGTAATGATTAAGTCTGATTGACGGGGGCTAGAACGAGGTACTAGACCAAAACGGTCGAAATCAAATCTAGAACCAATTAAAGCAGCAAGTTCAATAAAACAGCAGGCTGTCCCATAAAGCATGGGCCAAAGACTTGATAGTTTTGCCCAGTTGTAAAGGTCATCCACCGTAGTTAAAATGACGTTTTCTGATAGGTCTTGAGTAACCCGAGTTGGATTAATCGGATTAAGTATTTTGGCTTTTTGTTCTTGTTCAAAAGTGTTAGATGTCATGACCACTCCAAAGCTCCTTTTCTCCAAGCATAGACTAGAGCCACTACGAGAATGGCAATAAAAATTAGAGCTTCTATAAAAGCTAGTAGCCCTAAGCGATTAAATGCTACTGCCCAAGGGTATAAGAAAACGGTTTCTACATCAAAAACCACGAAAACTAGGGCAAACATATAATAGCGGATGTTAAATTGAATCCAAGCACCACCTACAGGCTCCATTCCAGATTCGTAGGTAGTGCGTCGTTCTGGACCTCCAGTTCGGGGTCTGAGTAACTTGGAAGCGGTAAGTGCGAGAGCAGGGACGGCACTGCAAATCAGCAGAAATCCCAAGAAATATTCATAGCCGTTTAGAACAAACAATTTCTATTCTTAACTCCTTAACGGAATGTAATGTATATTACAAATTTTTACATTTACCTATTTTAAACCGATCTCCTGGCTTCTTGGGATTAATAGTAATCTGATCCTAGTTAAGGAGTCGATAATTCAAAGTTAGAAGGATCCCGTAAAAAGCGTGTTGCCTCTTCTTCTAAACGATGAATCTCATAAGGTTCAATGGTGTTAGTTTGTCTCAAGCAGGCCAAATATCCATCCAAGTACATCCTGATTTCTTCAAACTTGTAACCTCTACGCCAGAGATCGACCATAGAGTCGGTAAGTTTTTGATAATGACGGATTGATTGACTGTCTTGCAGCATTTTTTTCCCCCAACTGTTTTACGAAATAATACGCAATAATTATTTATGGTCTTAGGAACTAAAGTCCAAAATTCATGAATTTTTGGAGCAAGTCATGGAATTTTTGGTTATTTTATTCTATTTTAACGAGGAAAATGACTGTATTTCTGAGAGACTTGTACTTAATCTTTAGAAATTAATTTCTTTTCTGGTTGAGGATGGACGACATTTTTTCTCGATCTTAGTAACGACTGCTACAAAAGATTGACAATAGCTCTGTTAGCCTTTAAAGCTAATGATCACAGATATAGATAAACCATGAGGTCAAGTGGGTTCGGTACTTATTTCGCTCATCGAGGGGAATCCTCATCTACGCTCTTTATTGGGTTGGCATTTGCAACAAGCTGGATACACTGTTAAACAGTCTGCTAGTTTACAGCAAGGACGCAATGCATTTCACCAGTATCAACCTATTCTGGTAATTCTAGACTCTGACCTTCCTGATGGAGATGGTTTAGAACTTTGCCAATGGTTGCATAATCAACGTACACCCTTGATCTTTATGTTGTCGGCCCGCAACACTGAACGAGACATCGTAGCAGGGCTAAAAGCAGGGGCAGATGATTATCTAACTAAACCCTTTGGAATGCAAGAATTTTTGGCAAGAGTAGAAGCTCTGTTAAGAAGGATGCGAGCCAATAGTGCCCCTCTATATCTAGACTATAACGATTTGAAAATTGATCTAGTCCAGCGTCGAATCCAAGTAAGAGGCGAATTTATCGAACTTACTCCCCAAGAATTTAGTTTACTCTATGTCTTGGCGCAAGCTGAAGGAACACCTTTAAGCCGTTCGGAATTATTACGAAGAGCTTGGCCTGATGCTATTGATAATCCTCGCACTATAGACACTCATGTTCTCTGTCTACGGAAAAAAATTGAATCTAATCCCCGACAACCCCATCTACTTCAAACAGTACGGAATGTGGGTTATCGTCTCAATCCTAATCTAATCGACGGAGCAACTAAAGAGAAAATTAAGAACTCAGACTTGTCAGAGGAATCTAAGAGCCTATCCCAAGTATCAGTTAATTAGACTTCTGGCATAGATAATATTACTTATGGTGTTGAGTTTTCCTGGGCACCAAGCGATCGCCTGGTGCTTGGGGGTTGGGGTGCAATCAAAAGTAGTTGGTGAGGCTTAAGGCGATCGCTAACACTAGCAAGACTAAACTGTTTAGTTTAATAAGAGAGAAAAGAGATTTTTATATTACAATTTCCTCTTAAATTTACTTAAGGTTAAAAGTAGAATTTGACAATTGACAATTAAGGTTAATTAAACATTTATGCACTGGCGTTGTGGTCTGTATTCACTCCAAAATTCAGACCACCAATCATTAGCTCGAATAATTCTTAAAGCGTGCCATGGGATTGATGGTATCAGGGTGCATGGATCATAACGCTGAAATGACAATATATCAGAAATTAAGCTTGATTAAGTCTCTCATTACTTTTTCCGATTGGTATTACGTTTCTATAGAAGCCGAGAACGCAAATCCTATGTTGGTATGCCCGTAAGAGTTAGAAATAGTTAAAGAGCTAGCATTAGAATAGGAAGCATCATAACCCCTAGGTCCCAAAGAAGTCGCCCCAGCGTTTGCCCTGGCACTAGCAACATCGATAATGCCATCAGAAGTAAAGGTATCCGTCACAGCATAAGCTGAAGTAACATAGCCAGTAGCTGCTGCTAAGGCAGCAGCAGTACCAGCTACAATTACATCACCACCAGGTGTAGTACTTGCTAATGCCGCTGTATAGGTGCTATCTGTAAAAGTAGAAGTTGATACTACACTACCTCCAATTACTTTGTTTTCAAAAACTGGCTCTAGATAGTCTAAGTTATGCAAATTCAAATTCATATTAATTTCCTCAATTGAAAATCGGTTGCGGGATATGCTGTAGACCTGTTTTGACATCCTCCCCCGATAAATCGGGCGATTCTTAAACCTCACGATTTAGGTTTCTGTTTCCTTCCCTTACGGGTCTTTCGCAACTGCCTACCAGGTTCTCTTGAGAGCACCTCAAAAGCTTACCTGGCGACGCATTCCGCGCCTTTAACTACTATGGTTATTAAGAGTTTTGGGTACTTAAAAACAGTCTTTAGTACCTAAATAATGAGGTTATAAGTCCCATTATTTCGTCGAGCTTGAGTAGCCAGAAAGTATCAATGGGAACTTCTCAGATATCCTCTAACTCCGAACGCAAAGCGCGACTACGGTCGGTCACTCCGAACTTTTCTCCCATTTATCAAATCAATCTTGACAGACTACTAGGACAATCCCAACTGCGAACATCCAAGGGCAGCTTATCAGCTTTCAGCTAACTGCTGCGGAAGGCGGCTTCAACAGACCTAGATTCAGGCAACAAATCAAATGATTTAGAATTTAAGCCCCCTTCACGAGCTGACCGCTCAAAGTATAAATAGCTGGGTAGGGGAAAAAGGAAAAATCTACTAGGATTTTTTGGCAATCGCCAAAACCAGAAAAGTCTCAAAAGCTATATAAGCCAAGTCATTGGAGATTTGGCAACGATTTGTAACTATATTAGACTTCGTAGCATTAGTCAGGGGAAAGGGAAAGGGCGAAAAGGAAACGCTTTGAACAAAACCCATCAATGTATGGGATCAATACCTAGTACTGCTACTTTGAGTTATCATGGGTTATCTAATAGGATATGCCTCCCCTTCGTGTCCTTGAAACTTTAACCTTTTCCCCGACCCTTAGCGAGGTTTATCGGAATGGGTGCGAGAGTTCTATTATTGACAAATTGCACATAACCTTTCAGTTGAAGCTTCTCCTATATATTTTCTGAATACCAACTCCTGTAAGAACTACTAACCAAAGTAAACCCTCCTCCGTCTTTGTAGGCACCAATTGCAGCATATGTTGAGCCTTTCCCATCCGCAGTGGAATTTTTAGAAACAACGGTTTGCTCGATGGGCTGCTTTTTTGTGAACCAGTTTTGGAACTGGTTAAACCAGTTATTAATCCTAAAAAAATCTTGTTTGTAGCCCCCTATAACCCTAGGTGCTTCAGAAATAATTTCCAAATGGTTCAAGTCAGAGATTTTCATAAAATCACTCCCGATAAAATCGTGTTATTTAACCCCGGAATAAGTTAATTAACGTGAGTTCGACTCAAAGGCGTTCCGACTTCTGACGGCGACGCGGGGTCTTCGTCCATTATCTCGTTGAAAAAATGATAATGACTTCCCCGAACGCGAACGCTAAGCGGGATACGGTCGGTCATTCCGAACTCCGAATTCTGAGGCATTGCGGTCTTGGGAGTCTCCCCCATGAGCAAATGCCGAACCCGAAGGGCGAATTCCGAACTCACGTTGATTAGTTGTCGTCGATAACCACAATAGATAATCAACCTAGAATCTTGTTTTCATTTTGAAAGTTTTTTGCAAATAACTTCTGAGTTTCGAGAAATTCATTGCGCCGTTGAGCCTAAAAGCTATGACGGGAGACTTCTCGCAGCATTTAGGAAAACTCACAAAAATAATGCAAAAATCCGAAGTTATTCAGGAATCGATCGCAATGAAAACAATATGGTAGATATTTATTTATAAAGTAAATCTCAGCCCAATAAATAAATATTTTGTAAAATTGTCATTCCTCTAGGTGGCTGGCAGTAATTCCACCTCTAGTAAATTTTTTGCCCCATATATCAAATGAAGCATAATTCAAAATTTGAGGATTCATCTCTTCTGATTCCCTCGCCAAAAGAGCAACCAATACTGCAATTACTTTCCGAGACTCTTAAGTTAACTCACAAGAATGCAAAACTGGTCTCAGATTTAAGCCAATCCTTTGAAATCATAGATTTGCCACTAGGTGAGTGCTTATTAAGTTTACCAATATCTTTACCCAATTATGTTCAAAATGAACACAACTGCGAGTATTTCTACATAGTTTGCCAGGGAAGAGTAAGATTACTCAGCTTTGAGGGGAAAAAAAACCGAGAAGTATCCGTTCAGTTGCTAACAGAGGGCGAAACCTTTGGTGGCGACTTCGTGTTTTGTGATTCCCCTTTGCCTTACCGAGCCGTTGCAGCTAGTGCAGTTCAAGTCGCTAGAATTAACCTCCAACAACTGAAGCCTTGGCTAGAGGTGTTACCAGAACTGAGAGAAAACTGGCTAGGGGCAGCACAAACAAGACAGCGCTTGCTCTTTTTTAGAACTCTGCCCTTCTTAGGCTCCCTCTCTAGTCAGCAAGTGCAAAAACTCTTAGCCTATATAGAAGAAAAAAGGATTCCCGCTGGAGAATACCTAGCTCGAACCATCCCTGGCGAAACAGGTCTTTTCTGGCTGCGTAAAGGTAAGATTGAAGGCCAACCGCTAAATGAAGGCTGCTCTTGGGAATATCTAGAGTCAATACCACCTGATTGGGTTGCCCAGAAAGATTTATGGCTCTATTGGCTGCCCAAACAAAATTGGGAACAAGCAGTGGCGATCGCTCCTACCCTGGCAAGTGCCTTCCCAGAGAGTTCTGCTAGCAACGGCAAAGCAAATAGCAAGACAATTAGTATTCCGGTTTTTCCTTCTGCATCTAGTTCAATTGCTTCTCCTCGCAAAGCTCCACCGCCACCTCCACCTTTTCAACCTCTAGAACAAGTATCGACGGAGATTGAATTTCCTAAACCCATTAAACGTCGTCGGTGGTGGGCAACAGGCTATCCCTTTATCGAACAACAAAGTTCTTCCGACTGCGGTGCTGCTTGCTTGGCAATGATTAGCCAGTACTGGGGCAAACGTCTTAGCCTTAACTACCTACGTGACCTGGCAGGGGTCGGGCGTTCTGGTGCCTCTCTAAAAAATTTAGCCAAAGCAGCAGAACGGCTGGGATATATAGCTTCTCCCGTGCGAGCAAGTCTCAAGCCCTTGATGGAGCAAAACAAACCTTGGATTGCTCACTGGCAAGGAAACCATTATGTAGTCGTCTATCGTCTTAAAGGCGATCGCATTTTGATCGCCGATCCAGCTCAAGGAAAGCGAACTCTCTCTCGACAAGAGTTTATCGCTAACTGGACCGGATATGCCCTATTGCTAGACCCCACCCAACGCCTTAACGAAGTCGAAAACCAAAAAGCTTCCCTTGCCAGATTTATGGGTATCCTCTGGCACTGGCGTTCTTTGGGACTGCAAATCATCTTGGTATCTTTACTGATTCAGATGTTTAGCGTTGTCAGTCCCATGTTTACTCAGATAATCCTCGACCAAGTAGTTGTCAACAAAAGCATGACGACTCTTAACGTGTTTGTGATCGGAGCGTTTATATTTGGCATTTGGAGCATGGCCTTATCCTCGGTGCGGCAATACTTGCTCAGTTATTTTGCCAATCGCTTGGATCTCACAGCGATCGGGGCTTTTATCAAGCACGCACTGAGTCTGCCTCTGAAGTTTTTTGAAGCGCGGCAAGTGGGAGACATTATCACCAGAGTCCAGGAAAATCAGAAAATCCAGCGCTTTCTCATTTCCCAGATAATGCTTGCTTGGTTAGACTTGCTCACGGGGTTCGTCTATTTGGGGCTGATGCTCTATTACAACTGGAAGCTAACTCTGTTGGTCTTGGCACTGATTCCACCGATTGTGATTTTGACCCTGGCGGCCACTCCTCTACTGCGCCGAGTGTCGCGGGAAAATTTTAACGCTGCCGCTAAGCAGCAATCCTCCTTGGTAGAAATGTTAACTGGGGTTTCTACAGTCAAAGCAGTAGCAGCAGAACAGGAGTTGCGCTGGCGCTGGGAAGAACATTTAACTCATCAGCTAAACGTGCGCTTTAAAGCACAAAAACTGGGAATTAACTTGGGCTTAATCAGCGGCTTGATTAATTCTATCGGTGGCACTGCTTTGCTCTGGTACGGTGCTAGCCTAGTAATTCAGGATCACCTGACTATCGGTCAGTTTGTCGCCTTTAATATGATGAAGGGTCACGTACTCAGCCCGGCTCTGGCTCTGGCTAATTTGTGGGACGAACTGCAAGAAGTGCTGATTTCCGTAGAAAGGCTCAACGATGTCTTCGATACCTCTCCAGAAGAAATCCCTGGCAAGCCTCTGCTTACTTTGCCTCGCTTGCGGGGCGAGGTGCGCTTTGAGAATGTGACTTTCCGCTACGACATTGAAGAACAGCGCAATACCCTGCAGAATATCTCCTTTGAAGTCCAAGCTGGAGAGACTGTCGCTATTGTCGGTCGCAGTGGTTCGGGGAAAACTAGTTTAGTTAAGCTGCTTCAAGCTCTCTACTATCCTACCAGTGGTACTATCTGGATCGACGGACATGACATCCGTCATATTTCTCCCCATTCTCTGCGCTCTCAACTAGGGGTCGTGCCTCAAGAGTGTTTCTTGTTCTCTGGAACTATTTTGGAAAACATTACTCTCTATCGCTCCGAATTTAGCCTCGAACAAGCGATCGAAGTGGCTAAGCTTGCCGAAGCCCATGCCTTTATTCAATCGATGCCCTTGGGCTATAACACCAAAGTAGGAGAGCGAGGAGCGAATCTCTCTGGCGGACAGCGACAGCGAATTGCGATCGCTAGAGCCTTGTTGGGAGAACCGCGGATTTTAATTTTAGATGAGGCAACTAGTTCTCTAGATACAGAGTCAGAAAGGCGATTCCAGCAAAATCTAACCCGTCTGTCCCGAGAAAGAACTACCTTTATCATTGCCCACCGCCTCTCGACAGTGCGTAATGCTGACTGCATCTTAGTGCTAGACCAAGGCATTCTCGCAGAGAAAGGCACCCACCAGGAACTGATGGCAAAACAAGGTCTTTACTACCACCTAGCACAACAGCAGCTTGCTCTTTAGCTAAAAACTCCGAAGTTATTTTTGGACAATACCAAAATGGCAACACTAATCTATTCTCCTGGTTTAGATTACCTACCAAAGCCAATCATTAATTAATTAACAAGTTAAGGAGAGGTTTATGTTTTTGCAAAGCGTAATACGTTTCTACAAAAGTTTAGTAAAGGATAAAAATTTCCGCAGCCAGCTTGAAAATGCTAGCAATCCAGAAGAATGCAGCAAAATAATGCAAGAGGCAGGCTATGATTTTACCCAAGAGGAATTTGAGACTGCCACTGCCCAAATTCTCGAGAAAAATGGTCTCAGAGATTTAGACCACAGTTTTAGCGAACTCAGTGAAGAAGAGCTAGAACTTGCTTTTGGTGGATTCTGGTCGTCTTACTGGGGTTGGAGGCAACATCGGTCATATCCGAGGCGAAGTCAGCCATATGCGATATGTAAGGAGGAGCCACTCACTGAGGAGCAGCCCATTGAAACTGAAACTCCTATCGAGATTCAGCCCATTGAAATTGCTCAACCTCCTATCGATATTCAGCCACTGTATGGGGTTGTGTTTCAACCCGATAACCCAATATCCACCTGAAGCTATAGTGATGTATGGGGTTTCGCTTCCTCCTGACGAATATTTGTAGATAACACCACTGAGGTTATTCTGCAACTCAGGCTGTGCGATCGCTTCCGCTAGTTCTCCGTGCGATCGCTACAAGCCAGATATAATGCTTTCTTCAAAATTAATCTTCCAAGTCATATAGATAACTTAATCGAGAATATATTCATGACTTACCGCCGAATTAGTTATGCTGTTTGGGAAATCACCCTCAAGTGCAACCTAGCTTGTCAGCACTGCGGCTCCCGTGCTGGTCATGCACGCACCAAAGAACTTTCTACCGAAGAAGCCCTGGACATGGTAAGACAACTTGCTGAAGTCGGGATTAAAGAAGTCACCTTAATAGGCGGGGAAGCTTTCTTGCGTCCAGACTGGCTGGAAATTGCCAAAGCAATCACCGACGCAGGAATGACTTGTGGTATGACTACTGGGGGCTTTGGTATTAGTCTAGATACAGCTCGCCGTATGAAGGAAGCAGGGATTAAGGTAGTTTCCGTCTCGGTTGATGGCTTAGAAGCTACCCACGATTTCCTGCGCGGGAGAAAAGGTTCCTGGCAGTGGGCTTTTAAAACTATGAGCCATCTCAGACAAGTCGGTATTCCCTTCGGCTGCAATACCCAAATCAACCGCCTCTCTGCACCGGAATTCCCTCAAATCTATGAACGGCTTCGGGACGCAGGAAGAGGTAAGTTCTTATCTGTTGCCTCGCTCAGCCTGGAATAGTCAGTTAGCCTATTTGAGAGTGATTTTGAAAGCGAAGCTAGTGCTAGACAGAATAGAAAAGGAAGCAAATGATTGAATTCTCCTCCCCTTAAAACAACAAGCATTCTGAGAGGATGTCTGATACGAAGTCCGCTTGATTAGTTCTAAATAAGGTTGACACAGGTTGACACGGAGACGCAGAGACAAGGAGACTGTAAATTAGTTTTCGCGTAACAAAATATACTTTTCACCTCCCCTCTGAGC
>JASJEK010000061.1 GCA_030064915.1 Xenococcaceae cyanobacterium MO_234.B1 | reverse complement strand
AGGGGAGCCTCACCTTTGTCTTGGGTTTTAGTAGAGCGCTTTCTGCGAGTGGGTTTCTGAGCGGCTTCTGCCGGACTGGAAGGATTTATCGTTTTTGATTCAGTCACCACAGGCGCTGAAGTCCCTATACTCCTCTCTACGGTCGCCGGAATCGCAGACGCATCCATGCCGGCCTGAAGCAAGCGCCACAGCGGTTCGCGGCGGCTCTCGGCGTAGCGGAGTTCTTGCTCCCCCTCCGTGGCATCTAGCGCCATCCGCTCGCATTGGGCTAGCGAGAGGGCGTGGTCTTGCACGTACTCTAGAGTGAGAGCCTCGCTCCCGTCGTATAATGCCGCGGCTACAGCTCGAATCAGCCAATCTTTAAGTACGCCCACGCAGCCTATCGACCGTTCGTAAAAGTAAACCCAGTGCTGCATCAACTTCTCTATCTCTACCGACAGCGGTACTTGCTTGAGCAGCGCCAATAAAACGCCTTGAAAATCCTCTCGGTCCGGCTCGTGCTGAAATAAATAGCGCGGAAAGTGAAGGTCGAGACCGCGCCGGGATGCCTGACCGCTCAAGTTGCGAAAGCTGAGCAGCTCGTAAGTGCCAATCAGAATGTGAACGACCCCTGTCACGTTCGTCATGGACTTAATCCAGTCGAGCTGGTCTAAGAGCTTGCCCGCACTGGAGCCGCTGCCTAGCTTCATCAAGTGCTGGGCTTCGTCGAGGATGACCGCCTGCACTCCTCGTCGGCTCATTGCGTCTTCTAAGGCGTGGCGTAGTTCTGGGGAGTCGTTAAACTGCGCTGCCTTCGTCCGTCCGCGTCCTTTCTTCTCCCAGACCTGCTCGCTGTCAATATTCACGAGCATTCGTCGTTCGTAGAAGGATTCTCCTAAGAGTTTGAGTGCCGTGCGGTAGTAGTCGGCGCGATTGAAAGCACCGCCATCCGGGGGGCGCGTTTCGAGAAGCAGCAGCGGCAAGGCCGGCAGATTTTCTTTGGAGTAGGTAACTGAGGGTGCAGCACTCTGAGAGGGCGGCATCGCGTTGAGCCGTCGCGTAATCTGCCGAATCATTGTTGTCTTGCCCACGCCAGAAGGTCCATAGACGAGGACGTGAGCAAATCCGGCGGGTTCGCGAATCGCCCGCATCAGCTCTTTATCGACTTTCGCTAGCTGGGAGTGCGACACGGCGTAATCCTTAAAGTGGTCGAGTTTCTCCTGGTTTTCAACGGACAGGTTCTCAGTCCCAAGCTGGTTCATCAGCGATACTCCCCAAACACAGGTAGACGAGACAGATCTACAGGCGGAATTTCTAGCTCCTTCTCCATTGCTCTAGAAAGATTCGCTTGACTGGCTGCGACCAGCTCAGTTTCCTCTCTAGACCTAGGCATCGGCTCGGTTACAGTCTCAATTTCAGCGTTCATCAGAGCGCTCTGCACCTGTTTCCCTTCTATATCCCTCAGTCTCTGGAGCAGAAGTGTTTCATGCTCCTGCACCTTAGCAATGAACTCCGCCAAACGTTTGGCGGAGACCGAGGGAGAAGTCCGCGTCAGTTTGCCTTGCTGTCTAATTTCCTGGGACGCTAACAGCAGCTCTTTCTCGGAACGCCCCTCAAAGATGCTGTAATACTGGGAGATGCATTTGACCCAGCGCCCCTGAACGTAAGCGTAAGCGACCCCTATGTCAAAAGGGTCGTAGCGGACGGGAACTTTAGTACGCTCTACTTCGGGATTGCGAAAGGCATCGCTCCAATAATAGAGGTAATTGACTTTAATCCCTTTTCCGGGCTGGACTGTCGCTTCTCCTCTGGGGGTGCTGGGGCGCGTCGCCATCAAAAATTCCTCCGAATAGGGGATATGCCGATGTTCTCGTTCTCCCGCCTGACTCATCCCCTGTACATACGCCTCGCGAGGGGTTGTCCCTAATGCTTCGTGTTCGCCTTGGTCGTAGATAGAGTAAGCCCGGCTTTGGTACTGAATCTTGAACGGGTTGGGCTGGTCGTAGAACTCTAACACTTGAGCGTCGTGTTCCACACAGTAGATCGCCCACAGTTCTACTGTGTGGCTCTCAAACTGGATGGTCAGTCCCATTTTCTGACTGGGGTAAACGCCACTAACGTTCTTGGCACGTCCTTGGACGCGGCGTGAGGGAGTCGCCGTGCGAATAGTGCTAATCACCTTGCAAGTGGATACCGGAAGGTGCAGCTTTTGACACCAGGAATGAAACTCGTCGGCGTTCAATCGAGTTCTCCTTCGTCAGTGGTTTTCTGACTGTCTACTTCGGGATTTGAGCAGTTACGCTCTTGACCGTTTTGAACCATAACTTGTCCCCAGAGTGCTTGTTCGCCAGATTTTTTTTCCTGATTTTCGACTCCAAAAGCCCAAAGAACTTTTGGACTTATTATGGTTCAAAATTAGAACTGGCGGACAAGTTATGATACAAATCTTTAGGTTCCCTAAGGGCTGAAAGCTAAGAAATACGTTACTGCTTGGACACTTTATGGTTCAAAAACTGGTCATTTTATTCTGGAAAGCACAAAAATTTTCGCCTCGCAATTGATTTACAGCATCAAAAGAGAAAAAACTAGAAAAGCTTGAGCCTCCGCCTAAATCCTTAGCAGCTTTGCCTGGTCGGGGACGAGATGCGCCAACAACTAATTTACTTTGCTCAGTATCAGTGGTGATTTGTTGAGGAGACAATAAACCTAAAATCCCGCCGTAATTATCAAAATCTCGTTTGTTCAAAGGAAAAGCGTATAAAGCTCCATTAGAGATTTTCGCGATCGCAGTTAGGTATCGAGATTTAGAACGGAGATTAACCCCTTTTGCTGGCGTAGATAAATCCCATTTTTGAGCTAGTACCTGTTTTTCTCTGCCATAGCCGTAATAGGTAGATACTGAGCCTTGCTCGCTGACAGAAGGATTTTTATTAATTACCTTTCTGGCTCTTGGTGGCTTAGGGGTCTGCGCTCTTAAAAAGAATAAAGAGCCATCAGGTAAAGTATCTATTTCGCGATGTCCTAACGCTTGAATGTCGGCGGTACTTACCCCATTTATGGAAGCTAAATCTTTAGTCTTGAAAGCATAATAGACATTTCTAGCCTCGTCATGAACGTTGACAGCAATTAAATTATCTCTGGTTTTGCCCCTTAAATAACTAGGCATTTAATCAACTCCTTTTTAGATATCTTGGATAAGTCCCATAAACCTTGGTCTTGTTGAGGTAAGAGGTAAGAGGTAAAAGGTAAGAGGTAGCTTTTATATTAGTTATTGGATTAACCCTAAAATCAATGAGGACAGACCTTTAATGTTTTACCTTTTATCTTTTAATCTTTTACCTTTTACCTTTTACCTTTTACCTATAAGCTGACTTCTTTCAGAAGTCTATTAGTCGCTAAGATAAGCAGTAGCGTTAATGATGGGATTACCACTACCATCAACACTTACAGTAAAAGGGATATTAAAAGTTCCGCTAAAGACTCCTGTATCGTAGTTGGCACTACCAGTAACAAAATTTTGTCCGTCGGGATTATTAGCTGTATTGTTTTCTAAAACCTGAATACGAGTAACTAACTCAATCAATTGTTGTTCGATAGTAGTAGAAGCTAAAGTAACAGAACTAGCCATAATTAGAATTCCTTTGCGATTAACAAGAATGAATCCTTTATAGAGGCTGAATCCCAACTATGGCAAGGGAATTATCGAATAAAAGTCAATAATGACATTAATGTCATTTTTAGCATGGACTTACCAATTTACAATCGTCTCAATACCAGAAGTCAACGAGCTATGAGACGGGTTAGGAAAAAATGGGGGCATCCCTACCAATACAATCCGCGACCTGTACTAATGCAAAGATTATGCGCGGAACTTAACATGACAGAAGCAGAAGTGAGGGAACAAATAGCAAAAGAACGAGAAGTTTTGACGCGCTATAGACAATATTTAAGATAAAAATATCAATCAAAACTAATCGTCTTTCCTAAGTAACTCCTGAGTAATTAAATCAAAATTATCAGGCTTTGTATCTGGATAAAGAGGAATTAAATATCTACGTCTTTTATAAAGACCTCTTGTAGTGGCTATTCCTTCATTTATTTTCAATACTTGATTTTGGTTAATAATAGTCAGATTAGCTGGATATATTCTAGTACTTTCTTTATATAAAGATTTATATTTTAGTCTGGCTCCTTGTTTTGTTTCTTCAGTTATGTTCACGGTTGTTAATTCTGCTTCTGTTAACTGAATAAGTGAATTCAAGATTTTTTTACCTTCTGATTCACTTCCAGCAAAAAACTTAATTAGATTTCCATCATCTAAATGGGCAATCACCATAAAACGCCCCCATAAATAGCCATTTATTCCCCCAAAAGCCTTTTTAATTAATAGCCAATCTAATTTTGATTTTTTGACATTTGGAATAGATATTCTTACTATTTTAGCTGCTGAACCGTCTCGATTTTTCCAAGGAGGTTTAGAAGCACTTCTTAAAATAATCCTAAGAGTCAAACTAGTTGGAGGCTTACGAACAGAATCTAATAAAGGTTCACCGATAATCTGACCAACATCGCGATTATCTAGCATTTGGAAGGTATTTAAAGAGCTAATAATTTGACTTTTAACCTGTTGATTATTACCAGTAAAAATTAATCTCTCTTCTGGTGCATCTCTATCTGGTAATACTTCAATTAAATTATTTTGCTGCTCTTGTAATAGCTGCGCTTGTCGCTGTTGTAATACCCAATTATCCAAACTATTAGCAACTACATAACCAGCCTCTACACAAGCGTCTAGAAACTCATCATAAGCTTCTTCTACAAACTCTTGAACTATAGGATTTTGAATACTCTCTATTCTTTCCTCAATAGCTAATCTAAAGCTCCAAGGTTTAGAATTAGGCTCTCCCCAAACTTCTATAGCATCAGCAATTTTTCCATTGTAGAAAGTATTAATTAATTTCTTTCTATCTCCTTTATTGTCGGCTGCATATTTCTTAATAGCTCTGCGAGTATTCTTATAGGCATTAAAAAATATATTTTGGGCAGTAAGTCTAAAACTAATTGCCACTAATACCGATACATTGGCTACAAACTCATCTAGAGCCTCTTCCCCTACTTCCTTTAACAGATACAACCCTAAAGACTCGTTAACAGCCAAAATCGTAGCACTAGGAGCAACACCACAAGCCAAGAAACCTAAAGCATTCCCAATTGTTCCACCAGCTAAACCAGAGAGTATTAATTTAGATTGTTGGAATCTTTGGGTTATTTCTTCTGAGGTTATATTCCAATTGAAGTTATAGATAAAACTTGAGGTTTGGACAATTAACGTCCACAGTCCCGTAAAGGAAGCCCATACAGTCCCTAAAGTCGCGTTTATTAACCAACCAAAGAATTTAACACCTTTACCAAAAACATTAGATAGAAAATTGACAACTCTATCTAATAAACCATCATCGTTAGAAGTTCCTCGACCAATTACCCGATAATTTCTTTTAGGACTATTAGCTAGAATGGTGGCTCTAGTTTGTCTTGACTGGAGACTTGCTAATCTAATTAATCGAGACATTTTAATCTAAATCCTTTACTCTCGGTCGTCTATTGTAATCTCTACCAAATGGCTTGGTAGAATCAATTGAAGAAGATTTATTCGCAAAGCCTAACTGTAAACTATTTAGAAAATCTTCTAGAGTATTTTTACCATTGGCATCTAAATCACTCATTAACTTATCGGCATTCTTAATAATTGATTTAATTTGCTCAGGTACATTACCTTGTAAATTTAATCCTCTCCAATGAACAGCTTTGGTAATTCGGGCAGCTTCAATTAAAATCTTTAACTGTTCCTCTAAAGAGTCCTCGTCGTCGTTAACTTCAATAGGAATTTTAATCTGAGAGTTTTCTATTGCCTTAGATAAGGTTTGGTCTTCTTCTCTTTCTAAAATCACACCAGGATTAAAAGTAAATTCTACCTCTTTAGATTTTTGAGTAGTTTTAAACCCTAAGTATTCTTGAATAGCTGTTAATAAATAATAATTCTGTATGGCTGTCTGTTTACTCATTCCTGTTTCAGCAATATTCTTAAGGCTTATAGTTAATAGGGCATTAACTAAAGCTTCATTTAAAAGAACCTTTCCTGTTAATTCTGCTAGGGTTTCTGCCAAATTAGGTAACTTGATGTCTAATGGCTGCTCGCCAGTCTGAATTAAATCGTTATCCTCGATTTGAATATTAATCGGAAATTGCCCCAATACACCATCAAAAGCTTTAACTTGCCAAAGTAGAAAATCAACTAAAGATTGATTGGTTTCTATTAGTTCTAATTCTCCAGGCTCAGGTTCTTGTGTAAGATTTTTTGGGACAGCTATCGGGTAGTCATCTAATCCTAATCTTCTGAAAGATTGAGCTAGTAAATTCCTAAGTAATTCAGGTAAATTTTTCGCTTCTACAGGTATTTCTTCTAACTTGCTTTTATCGTAAGTATCTCGAACTGCTTGTAATAGATAAGATTCCCAACGAACTAATTTACCTTCGGTATCTCCTAAGATTAATTTATTGATATCTTTCTGTTTAGAAATTTTAATTTTATCTAAAACAAATTTATTAGGAGAATATACAGGAGCTTCAAACACAACTTCATAGTTCAATGGAACATTATCAGAAATACCGATAAAAGTATTCATACTTGCCGAGGTAAAATAATAAGCAATAATTCTAATTACTTCTGCCCCAAAAACTAAACCTAAATCACCAGCTAATCCTCTTAAGCTTTGAGGTAAAGCTAACACACAGGCATCAAAAAGAGATTGGTTAGAATCATCATCTAAATATTTAGTAAACTGCTCTAGACCAACATCATTTAATTCTTTTATTTTCTGTCCTAAAGTTATATCTACAACTTGCCTAACTTTAGTTGGTTTATCAGTTACAGGATTATATAAAAGTCGACCAAATTCTTGATTTTCAATTGCTTGAGCTAAAGTAATTGATTCCCCTATTACTACCTTTGTCTCTGATTGCCCTAAAACTTCGGCTGTTTCTTGAATTACTAAATTGCTTGTAGGTTTTCTCGGATTGTTGATAAATCTATCGTCATTGGGGTCATAAATTCTTCTAGGAGGTTGATAAACTGGATTGGGTTCTGGTTCATCATTGAATTCAATATCTGGCTTAGGCTTATTCTGATAATCATTGTTAGACTTTGGATCATCTCCCCATTCTTTTTCCCTTAGCCTTTTAATGATTTCCTCATCGCTTACGGTCGAACCTGCCCCTAACAGTCTCCAAATAGTATCAGCTAAAAAACTATAGCTAGTCCTTATTGCTTTATCAAAATCAATTTTTTTCTCTATATCAGGTAACTCGAAAATCGGCTCGGGCATAATTACTAATTCCCTTAGCTATTATTTTTCTTATCTTCTGCTTCTGGCTTAACATCTATTTTGCTTCCTACCAATAAGCCAAGATTCAAGAGAATGATCATGAACATATCTGATAAGGTCGGATTACCTGGAAGAGTACCAGGTACAGGGATAGGTAATTTCTGACCATTAGCAACAGTTACCTCTATCTCTTTTACTCCGACTGGTTGCCCCAAAGCTCCTAGGACTTCCTGTAACATTGCTTGATTCTTTAACCCACAGATATGCGCTCCTGATGTATTTCTAGACATCATAGAAAGCATATAGAGAATATCCAGAAGCATAGTGTTAATACCCTGATAACTAACTATTTGTTTCCCATCAGGAGAAGGAATAACATTAGCCCCCGCGTCTTGTAATCCAAAAGCTCGATCTAAATCCTCAAAAATCAAATGAAGCAGTTGAGGGATGTTTTCAACTAGAGCATAACCACCTTGAGCTATTTCGGTTGGCTCTCCTGTAAAGCTATCTGTAATGAACTTATTAGATTTTATTTCCCAGGCTATACCGTCCCTTTCTTCGCTGCTTAGTCCACCTTCTTGACCTTGGGTATTCTCTCCGTTATTCCTTCCCCATTGGGCAATATTCCAGCCATTAGGAACAGTGTCCCCTTTTTCTATAATTTTTGATTGTCTAATCGATCTAATGCTTCCGTCGCTATTAACAGAAATACCAAGCACTCTAGCTATTCTCTCTACGTAATAACCAATATTTGATACTCTTTGTTGTTCTGTACTTCCGTCTAGATAAGCAAATTTTCCAGCATCTAATGCAGCATGAATTTCTTTTAGATCTTTCTTGATATCTTCTAAATCACAATTAGCCACTTTGTAACAATCCTCATGTGCTTGGACAATAAAATTATAAGTTTCCTGTTCATTATCCCTTGTTAATATTTCTTTGATTGTGTTAGTAGAAGGGATGTAATTATAAACAAAAGAATCATTGAAGGAATCATCAAAAATATTATCAATAGGTTGAATCATATGTTCATCTCTAATGATTGGTGAATTCACCTCAATAATTTGTTTATATTGACCGTCTATATATCTCCCATCATTAAGGGTTATATCTCTAACAATTAATTCATCTTCTAGTGAATAACCAAGATAAAAATTATCAGGATTATAAATATCAACTGTCTGATTAGTTGCATAAGGATATGTTGGGTTATATAACCCGTTTGGTGCTGCCCACTTCACACAATTAATGTCGTAGATTTCTCCTTGTTTAGTTATTGTTCTATCTGACCCTAAAGAAGTTTTACTGTTATTGGTCTCTGTAATTGTTAATTCGTCTGTATTCAAGTCTAATCTTAAGGTATACATTTGATTGTTTATTTGATAATCAAATGTATATTCTTGTTTATTGTAATAAAGAACTCCACTAGTATTATTATCTGTAGCTTCAACCCAATTATTATGAGTAATTACAGTATTCCCAACTAAATAAATACTATTTTTAATATCTTCAAAAGCATCATAAAGCAATCTAGTAAATTTACTTACAGTTGAATAAGGTTTAAAAAAGCAATAAGTAAAAGCCCAATTAGTTACAGGTTTTAATATCTCAGGATGAAAATAACCATCATTTTTCCATGTATCATTGGTATATCTAAATAAACTACTATCCTCTATATCTAAATCAACAGAATCAGTCAAGTCATTATAGTTAAAATTAATAGTTCTAAAATCATATCTACTTCTACCGAAAGCTATACCTAATTCTGTATAACTTAAACCATAAGTAATGAATCTTAATTCAAACCCATCCTGATAAGTTGTAGTCCTATCTAAATAAATATAATCATCAAGATCAGTTAAATTACCAATCCATTCATAAGTATTGTTCCAATTATTATTATTAGCATAAAGAAGTAAGCCACTTTTTAATTGTTCAAAATTTAACGGACATAATATATATTCTTGATTATCTATACTGTATTGTTCACTGCTTATTCCCGCTATGATTTTACTATTCGGGTCAAATTCATTGCGTCCTGTCGCACAAGGATAAAAAGTAACATTGTTAATTGTTTGTGTAAACTCACTAATAACATACGGTCTAGTGACTTGATAATAATGTTCTATATAATAATCAAAACTATAATTAATTTGCTCACTTGTTAAAAGATAAAAATCAGGATTCCAGAAAGGTTCTTGATTTACTATCTCATTATGTAATTCATTAAAGAAATTATCCAAGTTTTCAGATAAATAATAATCAGGAATTTGATTTAAAATATAATCCTTATCTTCTTGTGACCATGACCCGTTAAAAGTAATAATTAGTGAACCTACTAAAATATCATCTCTTATAGTTATGTTTTGACCGTAACAGGAATGAGTTTCAAAATTTAATAACCATGCTCTTCCTGGTTGTGTTCTTATACAATCATTCTCTATTCGTTTAAATTCGGCTTTTTGAAATTCATTTAATAATTCATTGTAAAAAGGATCAACAATAGGTTTCCAAACATAATCCTCAAATAAATCTTCTTTGTATTCTGGTCTGTAATAACTGTAATCAATCCTTAAACCATTATTAGGTAAATTGATTTCTAATTCTTCAAAAATATAAGTATTATAGATTTTATAATTAATTTCATTGAATTCTCTATAATCACCATTGGAATTAAATTTTAAATATCTGTTATCGGCAAATTGAAAAAAATAAGCCTTGTTGTATTGTTGGAAAAAATCAAATAACTTTTTACTGTATTCGTCAGCAAAAGGTTTATTGTAAGGATTAAACCTTTGAAATAACATAGGGATGTTATTGGCTCTAACACTAAATGGCAAACACCACCATGTTTTCACCTCTTTAGATTTATCTCTGTCAGGAGCAAGCAGTAATTGCTGAAAAAAGAATCTAACAAAACTTGGTAAAGGACAATATATTAAATCGCTTATTTGTTCTGGTTCATAATAATACAATTTAATTTTAAGATCTTCTTCAGTTGGAAAACCATTTATAAAAGCCATAATAATTAAACATAATCATGTAATTCAATCTGAAAGAGTACATAATCAATAGAATTAGTTCCATTAAAATCAATACTTAAATCTTGTCCTTTATTTAACTTGCCATTTTGAGAAGATAATGTATTATTATCTGCATAGGTTTCATAGGTTAACCCACTAGCAAAGCCAGACCAACCAGCAAACCTAACATAATAATCTTTTTTAGCATTGCTTATTATTAATAATTTCCCGTTTAAAGGTGGATTACTAAACCCTTTATCAAAAACAACATAATTATTTAGATTACTTGTACCGTCTAATATTATTCCCGGTTCACTAAAAATACTATATCTATTAGTTATTATCCTGCTATTACTACGTAAATCATATTGTGTAGTTACGTTAGTAACAGCATGACTATTAAGACTGTTGATTACCAAACAATCATCTTGAGCAATAACAAAAGTATTGATATCGTTAATAGTACATTTCTCAAATTTTCCTATAGCTCTTACTAATTTAACAGCACAATCTAAATTAGCTCCATTAGTATTACTAAAAACTAAATCGCTCCCAAAAGTTAAAAATTCTACTTCTGTATTCTCAAAATAGAATATTGAATCATTATTATTGGCTGTTGCTTCAAAATTACACGGCGGAACAAAATCAAAAAAACTATTACTGTTGATAATGTCTAAAGAATTTCCCTTAGCGATAAAATCACATTTGCTAAATACTATTTTAAATGGGTTATTGTTATTTGTTTTAATCAATGCTCCACTATGATTAATGACAAAATTAGTAACATCATTAGTGGTTAATGTTATTCTGGCTCTGTTATCTTTACCTTTAGCTAACCTTAATGTTGATAGTTTACTAAAATCAATTGTTTCTGTAATTGTTCCTTTAATATTAACTGTTAAAAACTGAGGAATATGTTTACTGTTTAAAACTTCAATTAATTTATTTAAGGTTAAAAATGGGGTTGTATCTGTTAAACCATCATCAGAATCACTACCATTGTTTAAATCTAAGAAATAAGTTACCCCATTAGGAAAAGATTCTGTGATTACTCCTAAATTTTGATTAATAGTTAAAATATCAGCTTCATTAGTAGTAATTCTAGTATCTATTGAACTAATATTACTAGTGTTACTGTTAACTGATGTTTGTAAACTACTAAAATTCGTGTTTAACGTTCCAATAGAATTAAGATTAGTTGCTATACCGTTGGCATTAGTTGAAATATTATTAGTATTGCTACTGACAGAAGTTTGTAAATTACCTACATCAGTTTGTAAGTTGCTAATATCTGTTGAATAATCAGTTACCGAAGTACTCTGTAAGGTATTTATATCCGTTTCTAGTAAATCAATTAAGCTGTTGTATAAATTATATAAATGACTTATATTTCCACCAGTAGAAGCTGTCGGAGCAACAGGAATGTCATTAATATTGGTCAAGATATTAACTTTTTGTGCTTGATAGTCAGCCACTTTTCGATTCTTGATAATTGTTAATTAGTCAATAATATATTATTGTCTAATAAGTTAGAATTATCAAGAAAATTACTGTTATTATTTGTGTCAATCTGAGAAGAATTGATAACAAATAAATAGTTTCTTGTATCGTTATAATTGTCTGTAACAATTCTCTGAACTGTTCCTACATAATTACTGCCTAAAAGCCATTTACTGTAATCAAAAGGAAATTTAAACTTAAGTTTTAATATTGCCCCAGTATTGTTCTCGTCTAAGGTTTTGATGTCAACATATTCATTTTTACTGCCTAGGGTAGCTTGTAAGATAAAAGCATAATAAACTAGATATCTTTCAAAACTATCAATGTACGAATCATCGTAATCAGGAATAACAGGAGTAGAGGGAGAGCTAATACTCAATCTATAATCAATAGAATCAATGGCAACTGTAGCGGTACTTAGCTCATTAATGAATCTGAGTAGGTTGCCCCCAAACTTGTTAAACGAGAAACTATCGTAAGGGATACTACTTTCTAGAAGGATAAAATTCCCGTCCTTGCTGATATTCTGGCTTATCCTAATGTCTGTCGCTTTATTATTTTTATTGTCCGTACCGACCAAGGAAGCTCTTAAGACAGTGCAGGAAAAAACAATGGCTCTTTCTACCGTATCTATATTTAAAGCTTGAATATCAGATTTAGATAGTAAAGATACCATTGTTGTCACCTCTCATTAAATTAGATCTAGTTAATCTTAAATATAAGTTTTAACTGGAGCTAAATTTTTAAATAAGTGTTTTTTTTCAATATTTAAGGAGTCTAAGTTTGTCTCTTGGCTCTAGCAAGTCTAAAATATTTCGAGCCTCAGTGATTTTATAAAACAACAGATTTTATAGATTCTGTTGTTTTATAATTTATCGGTTAGATTTCCCTGAATTAATCTTATTACCAACTTAATAAACCCAAAGCATTTTCTTTTTCTTCCTCGGTGACTTCAAGGTATTTTTGTAAGGTTGCTAAGGATTTATGCCCCGATATTTCTTGAATAATTCTTAAAGGAACACCTTGCTGATGCAGTCTGGTTAAAGCTGTTCTTCTAAAGCTATGGGTGCTTGCCCCAAAGATTCCAATTCGCTCACAAGCTGCCCTGAGAATCTTGTGAGCTTGATTCAGTTTTATATGATCCTTGTAGCCAGGGAAATAATAGGGATTGAGCGGTTTAGGGGATTTGTAAGCTTCTAGATAGGGTCGTAGTTCTGAAGTTATTATGATCTCTCGCGTTGCCAACTTACCTTTTGTGATAGCCTTACAGAATACAATCCTTGAAGCTGTAATGGATTCTTTCCGAAGCTGTAAGGCTTCTGATATTCTACAGGCACTAAAAAAGCAGATGGCAAACAGAGCGCGGTCGCGTTCGCATTTAAAACCTCTCCCGAATAGCTCTTGTAGTTCAGAGGTACTCAATATCTTAGCTTGTCCGTTACCGCTTATTTTCATCGTTTTCTCTGCCGAATAACTCCCAAGGAGAGGAAAGAGGTCTTTCCTCTCCTTCAGGTCTCAACACCTTTCACTCCCTACTCCAACTCCCCTGAATTTCCTCTGATAAACCCAGCTTATGATCTTTTTTCTCAATATATTTAGCTGAAACCCTTGATTTTTCGTAGATTGGTCGAGGCATTGATAAGGATTGATTATAGGCATATACTCATTACTTCATCACTTCATTTACTCAATTAGATGGTGCTTAAAGCCAAGAAAAACCGACGCAACCGCACTGAGCGAGATGAAGCTACTAAACCAAATACTAAAAGGTTAAATGCTGAAATACCCAGAAGCTTACACAGCAAGCTCAAAACCTTTGCTGCTCAAAAGAAAATCAAGATGACGGATGTAGTGCTCGAGGCAATTACTGAGTATTTGAGTAAGAATTCCAATGAGTAAATTAAGTGTTTTACTGCCTCATGACGCGCCTGAAGAATAAGAATAAAATTATAGGAAGCTTCTAGATTTGGTCGTCGCGAAGCTTCCTAT